>CAINOC010000025.1 GCA_903851385.1 uncultured Chlorobiaceae bacterium
AATGTAGAGGTAAAGAGTGTGCTGTCTTTACTGGGTACAGCAATGTGCTTTTGCGAGGCTTGAGCCCAGTACGGTGAAAGTCGTACGCTGGGTTCTTAGGGGACGGTGGCGCAGTAATGCGCCGCTGTTACCCGATTATAGCGCACGCTTGTGCTGACATGCTTAATTTAGATGCTCAGAATTTGGATTTCAGATCGCGGAGCAATCGTTGATCGACATACGAGCGCAAGACGGCGTTGATTTTTGTCTGATAACCTTTGCCCTCATTACGGAAAAATTCCAGAACATCATTGTCAACGCGCATATTGAGGACCGCCTTCGGCTGCGGCAGTTCTGTAGTGACTGTAGACCAATCAACCACCATGCCCGCTTCGTCTGGATCGGAAGCAATAGCCGCTTCAATCTCCGCATCGGTCATAGCGGCAGCCCGCGCCCAGTCACTCTCATCCTCTCCACGCTCCTGCATTTCACGTAATTCTTTATCCGTGTATGAGACGATGCGCCCTTTCTTCTCCATGTCGTGCCCTCCTGAATGATATAATTCTGCGTTTTTCTTCTCGCCATGTCCAAATAACTGTAAAAAATTTCCCGTCGATTATGGCAGTCGTTACATACCGAACCTCAAAGGGATAATCTGACTGAACGGTGATGGTCTTCCGTCCATCAAAAAGCAATCGAGCAACTCTAAAATCCAGCCTATGCTTTGCAATGTTCAGTATCCGCTTGCCATCGTCCCATGCAAACATTTTTTACAGTCTACACAATTAGTATATACATTACAAGGGAAATCCATTCTTATGCAGACTTTTCTTTTTCCTGTTATCCTTTAACTGCCCAAACGTTCGGAGGCTGTTGAAAGTAAAGTCAACAGATCGTCAAGCCCTGGATCAAAGAAATCAGGCAGACAGGGCTCACACTGGTCTCTTAATGAGTTATCCTGAGATTTTTCGAAAAGAGAGCGAATAATGTTGGTTTGCTGTATCTCCCTTTCATAAAACAGGTTCAGCAATTCCTTGTAGTCAACTATCAGTGCTTGTAGATGGGCAAGAAAGCGTTTCATATCTTCAGAACGTCCGGGGTGATTGTCGATATAACAATTCAGGATCTCGGCCGTGATAGAAAGATGACTATTCGTGAAAGTAGAAGTTTGCATGCGTGCACAATATTTAGTTGAAAAAATAATGTAAAAACATAGTAATCATATTTGAGCACTCCCCCTATTTATTATTCGATTATTTTGATTACGTGCATTGGCAACTATAGATATGTGAATGCTCAGGATTTGGTGACATTTGATCAATGCGTACGAAAATACGTACGTTATAGAAAAATGAGGAAACACTATGACAACAACGACTATCACTGTAACGGGCGCTCGGGCTATGCTTTACAAGCTTATTGATGAGACCGTCAGTTCGCATAAACCTGTCGTCATAAAAGGGAAAAGAGGAAATGCGGTACTTTTGTCGGAAAGTGACTGAAATGCAATTTCAGAAACTTTGCATCTTGTGTCTCTTCCGGGTATGAGGGAAGCAGTGGGCAGTGGGCAGTTGGCGGTGAGCAGTTGGCAGTGAACTCAGTGCAGGGATGTTGTCAAAGTGAGGAATCAATATTATTAATTGCCGGGATTAGGAAGAGGACTTATGGACCCCATAGGGCCCATAACACTGGCCTGCCAACGGGGCTCAGCTTTTGGGGATCATATCTGGTAGTCGATGATGATTTCCTTCGTTTTCAGCATATTGGCCACTTCGGTTACGGCGTCGGCCACGTTTATGCCAGCGGGGAGGTGGAGGTCGGGCTGTAAGCGGGAAAAGCTGTTTTCACCAACATTAATGACAAGAATATCACTGGGTTCGTTCAGCTGCTTGAGAGTTTCGATGTCGTAATCGTCGGCATCATCGATGGTGGTTATGAAAATAAGACCCGCATCAGTAATTATACGGGCAAGCTCACCGATTCGCCTCAGCCTTTCGCCTGCGTTATCAACAGTGTACCCTAAATCCGCATCAAGACCACGATCAATATTGGCTACGCCAAGGTAATACGCCTTCAGGCTGTTGCTGAACAATCCCTGTTCGAGAGCTTTAGCTATAGAGCGTTTGCCTGTGCCGCCCACTCCGGTAAAGACAATAAACTTAGAACGGTGTCCGTTGGCAAGCTCCCTTTCTTCAGCTTTGATCAGTCCTTTTTCCCAGTTGTTTTCACGCTCCCGGATATGGCGCTGGAGCAGGGTTTCATCGGCTGAAAGGTTCTCGATGACTATGCCGCCCCCGGCAATTTCATAATTATCAACGATGACAAACCGTCCGGTGGTCTCACTTGCGGAAGCTGGATCAAACGCAATAGGACGGGATGTTTCGAGAATGCACTCTCCTACATCGCGGCAATCAAGCTGGAGCTTGTTATTACTGTAACTCAGATCCGAAGCATCAAGGGTATTGCAGATTTCGGCGAGTTTGACTGATGCGCGTGCTGATCCGATTTTAAGCTTGTACTCCTTCTGCATGATCATGGGGGCTCTGCCTACCCAGAAAATATTCACCCTGAAACGAGTGCCGACTTCAGGCAAAGGTTCAGAGGGTTTGACCATGAGTTCGCCGGGACGTATATAGATTTGTGTGGTGAGGGTAAATCCCAATGCATCACCAGTTGTGGCAATGTGTTTCGGGGTGGTATTGAACGACTCTACTGTCTTTATAGCGGACTGCTTCCCTGAGGGCAAAAAAAGCACTTCGTCACCAACACTGACCGAACCGGCGGCAACCGAGCCTGCTACAATTCTGCGGTCATCATTCTGGCGGGTAAACTTGTAGATATCCTGGACAGGGAAACGGAACGGTTTGTCCTGAAGCTGCTTGTCGCTGGTGAACCGGTCGAGCTGCTGAAGAACATTAGCCCCCTTGTACCAGGGCATGCGTTCAGAAAGAGTTGCGATATTGTCGCCTTCACGGGCACTGACAGGAATAAAGCTGACAGGATTCACCTTGATCTGGGCGAGGAACTCCGAATAGTCGGCTTTAAGCTTTTCGAAAACATCCTGGCTGAAATCGACAAGGTCCATTTTGTTGACGAGCACGGTAACCTGCTTTACACCAAGCATGGAGACCATCTGGCCATGACGCTTTGAGTTTTCCTTGATGCCTTCATCCACGTCAATAACAAGCAGGGCTGATTCTGCCCTGGATGCGCCGGTGATCATATTTTTAAGAAACTCAATATGACCGGGAGCATCGATAATGATGTAGTCGCGTGCGGCTGTTTTAAAGAAACACCTTGCCATATCAATGGTGATGCCCTGTGACTGCTCATCCTTGAGCGCGTCAAGGAGAAAAGCATATTCGAAGGGTTTTGAGTTCTTCCGGCAGTTCTCTTTTACTGATTCAAGCTTGCCCTGTGGCAGTGTTCCTGTGTCTGCCAGAAGCCGGCCAATTACGGTGCTTTTGCCGTGATCAACGTGACCGACAATAACTATATTCATTTGCGCTCGTCCATGCATCATACCAATGGGAAATAATAATTTTCGATTCTGCACTGTTTTGTTGGGGTTCAGGAATCACCCCAACCTACAGCCTGTTACATGTAGCCGTCGCGACGGAGGGTTTCAAGGCCGCCATCTTCACTGTCCTGAGCACGCCCTGAGCGCTCGGCGATATTGGAAAGCCTGCCGCTTTTTAGTTCGTCGATGATCTCAGGGACGGTTTGCGACGCCGAATCAACAGGATTTGTGCAGGGGTAACAGCCAAGTGAGCGGTACCTTGTGCCACTGCCCTGATTAAAATAGAGCGACACCACAGGTATCTTTTCTCTTTCGATATATTCCCAGATGTTCAGCTCGGTCCAGTCGAGCAGAGGGTGAATGCGTACATGCGTTCCCGGAGAAAAATCGGTCTTGAACTGGTTCCAGAACTCGGGGGGCTGGTCGCCGACATCCCAGACGTTATCCTTGTCCCTGGGTGAAAAATACCTCTCCTTCGAACGGCTCCCCTCTTCGTCAGCCCTGACGCCGACTATAACACCAGTATAGGGTTCCTTGCCCTCATCGGGCACATAGCGCTTAAGCCCATGGTCCATGCGGTAACGAGGCAACTCACCGGAAAGAGTGTGCTTTAATGCTTCGCTTTTCAAGTATTTGCAGCAGGTGATGCGATCGGTGTTGCCGTCAGGAAAGGTGAGCTTGCTCTCAAGCGCTTCGCGGTTTTCGCCGTATATCATGTTCAGGTTCCACTCAAGCGCAATCCTGTCACGATACGTAATCATTTCAGGGATCTTGTAGTGCGTGTCGATGTGCACCAGCGGTATAGGAACATGGCCGAAAAATGCTTTACGGGCAAGCCAGAGCATGACGGTGCTGTCTTTGCCGATTGACCAAAGCATGCAGAGGCTTTTAAATTCGCGGTAGGCTTCCCTGAGGATATAGACGCTTTGAGCTTCGAGTTTGTCGAGATGATCCATTCTTTCAAAATAAAGTTACTTATGTTCACGGTGCAGGCCGCACTCGCGATGTTCGGCAATCTCCCACCACCAGCGTCCTGCGCGGATATCCTCTCCCGGTTTGACAGCCCTGGTGCAAGGTGCACAGCCTATGCTTGGGTACCCGCTGTCATGAAGAGCGTTAAAGGGAACTGAGTTGGTTTTGATATAGTCCCATACCCAGGCTTCAGAGACTTCCGCCAAGGGGTTGATTTTGAAAAGCCCGAACGCCGCGTCCCACTCAACGGGAGCAACGGCGGTTCTGGTGACAGACTGCTCTCGGCGTAGACCACAAATCCATGCTTTCAGTGTCGAAAGTTTTTTGGTAAGCGGCTGCACCTTGCGAATGCGGCAGCACTCCCGGCGAAGTTCAACACTTTCGTAAAAAAGGTTTGCCCCATGGCTGGTCACCATTGCCTCAACAGCAGAGGTTTCGGGAAACAGCACCTCTATCTGTATACCATAATGCGTCCTTGTTGCATCCAGAACATCGTAAGTTTCCTGGGGCAATCGTCCTGTATCAAGCGTAAAAACAGGCACCTGCAGCTTTTCGTGGTGCAGGATATGGGTAATGACCTGATCTTCGGCACCAAAACTTGATGCAAGTGCCGTTGATCCGACACCAAAATATGCAACAGCACGTCGAATAATCTCTTCCGGGGATTTACCAGACAGTTCCAAACTTAGTTGTTCAACCGTTTCCCTCTTCATATGCCAAGAATTTCATTTTTTACTGTTGCAAGCCCAATGCGGTCGATCATGTGACCGAAACGCTCTTTTGAGCGTGCATTATTCCTGTAAAAGGTTACTGCTTTTTCAATAAGCAGATAGAGTTCATCCTCACTCACCACCATTTTTTTCAGAATAGAGGCAAAACGGGGTACTCTTCCCATGGTTCCACCGATAAAAAGAGTATAACCCTTCCTGCCCACAACCCATGCTTTGTCGCTGCACTGTGACGTACAGATGTTGCAATTGATGCACTTTTCCTGATCGGAGATATAGCTGTATCCATCATTATTCTTTTTACGCTCAATTGCATTAACCGGGCAGAGCGAAATGCATAAACCGCAGTCGCTGCAGGTCGACGATACCCATTCAGGCTCTATGGCACCCCGGACACCGATATCGTTTTCATTTGCCTTGGTACAGTTGTTAGCGCAGCCCGTTACCGACATCTTGAATTTCGAGGGTGTGTCCTTTTTGAAATATTTCGAATCAAGTTCCTTTGCAATCTTCTTTGTATCAAAAACACCCATGCGGCAGGTTTCTGACCCCGGACAGCCAACAATCACACGAACCCGAGGGCCACATGAGCCTAACTCAACGCCTCCCTGCTGCAGAGCAAGTTCCGCATTTTCAAGGTTATCGCGATGAACGTAATGGATTTCAACCCCCTGACGCGTTGAAAGATGGACACTCCCCCGTCCGTATTGTTCTGCAACCCCTGCAATACATGACAGTTGCGATGCTGTAAGGTCGCCGGCAACAGCCTTAAGACGCAACACATAATAACCAGGCTGCTTCTGGCCCATCATGCCTACCTTGCTCACAGGCGCTATATAAGGCTCTTGTACCTGCATACTCTTATCGTTCTATGTTTCTTAAAATATCACTCGAGGATTCGAACTGGTAATTCATCGTCTTATTGCATATCACTCACCCGAAGATCCACTCTCTTGTACCTGCTTTCGTACAAGCGGGAGTATTATTAACAATTGCTAATAAACCCTTATCTCTTCATAATATCCAAGCATCTACCCTATAAATACCATAAATATGGTATACGGAATGAGGCATTCCGGGTAGCCTGTTTCAGGTAAAAATGCAGCTATACATCTATAAGAAAATGAGTTAGCTCAATATTAGCAGTTTTCTTTAACGCAAACATTGATGGAAAGAATTGCTTGTATTTCAATATGACGTTATGTATACTTAACAATTGTAACGGCATATAGGCATATAGGAATTCAAATGGATGTAAATTCATATGTTTGCCGATGATACAAGAATAAGACCCGTCTATTGATACCCGAAGTTTTTAGCCTGTACCATCTATGCAGTGGTGGTATTACTGTTACGTTCGATAAGATTTTTTCCCAAGAGAGATTTAACACCTTGCTGAAATACCAGCATCTTTACCCGATAACGGTTGGGACAACGACATGCGTTGCGTTGTTATCAGGTTACTTTTTTCCTTGAGTGCACTTCATCTTAATAATTCGGAACAAAGGAGGTTGGATAATGTCAAAAAAAATAGTCGTGTTAGGTGGTGGTACCGGCGGAACAATCGTCGCCAATAACCTCAGGAGACACTTACCAAAGGATTGGGAAATCACATTGATCGATCGTGATGACCGGCATATCTATCAACCAGGAATGCTCTTTGTCCCTTTCGGGATTCAAAAGGCAAATACACTTGTCCGATCAAGGAAAAAATATATCCTGCCTGACGTTAATTTTGTGATTGATGAAATCACTCATATTGATCCGGATAAAAAGGAAGTAAAAACCAAAAAACATAAATTTTCATATGATTTTCTCGTCATCAGCACTGGATGCAAGGTAGTGCCTGAAGAGAATGATGGTCTGATGGAGGCGTGGGGCAAGAATGCCTTCTCGTTTTATACGATTGAGGGCGCTGAAATGCTGCACAAGAAACTTAAAGAGTTTGATGGCGGTAAACTGGTGATGAATATCGCCGAACTTCCCTTCAAATGCCCGGTAGCACCTATTGAGTTTGTCTTTCTGGCTGACTGGTACTTCAAGAATAGAGGCATCAGACACAAAACTGAGATCGAATTTGTTACCCCTCTTCCTGGTGCTTTTACGAAACCAAAGGCTTCGGCGGTTTTTATTGAGTCAGCCAAAAGCAAGAACATTAAAATAACGACCAGCTTCGAGCTCAATGCCGTCAATGGAAAAGAGAAGTATATAGAATCGATAAAGGGCGACAAGGTATCATTTGATACGTTAGTCGTCGTACCGTCAACCATCGGTGACAAGGTTATCAGTGATTCAGGTATGGACGATGGAATCGGCTATGTACCAACTCACCACAATACTCTTAAGGCTCTCAAGCATGATGGGATCTATGTGATTGGCGATGCAACAAATGTACCCACATCCAAGGCCGGCTCGGTTGCCCATTATGAAGCTGATGTCGTGGTTTTCAATATCATGTCTGAAATACATGGTGTCAAGCCTGAGGAGATATATGATGGCCATTCAACCTGTTTCATCGTTTATTCGAAGGGGACATCCTCGCTCATCGACTTCAACTATAAAATAGAGCCATTACATGGCATGTTTCCTGCCCCTAAATTCGGGCCATTCAGCCTGCTGAAGGAAACCAAAATGAACTGGTATGGCAAGCTTGGCTTTGAATGGCTCTACTGGAATGTTCTCCTTGCTGGCCGTCATCTTGGTGCGCCTCCAACCCTTGTCATGGCTGGAAAGGAAGTCGGGTAGGAATGGAACCAATGGATTCGGTACAATTGCCGCGACTGATGATATCGTCGCCACAGAAAAGTTCCGGCAAGACAATGGTCAGTGTAGGGATTATATCTCATTTTGTCAGCCAAGGGATAGCCGTCCAGAGTTTCAAGAAAGGACCAGATTTCATTGACCCAATGTGGCTCTCCCTTGCAAGTGGCAGGGAGTGTTACAATCTTGATCCTTACCTCATGGGCATTGAGGCTTGCTGTGACTCGTTTCTGAAAAACAGCAGCAAAGACCACAACTGCCTCTCTCTGCTTGAGGGGAACCATGGGCTGCATGATGGTATGGACCTTGATGGTTCAGACAGCAGTGCAGGAGTTGCCGTTATGTTGAAGACTCCTGTACTGCTGGTAGTTGACAGCAGGCACTCAAACAGGGGAATTGCTGCAATGGTTATGGGCATGCAGGCAATGCCTCCCAGGGTAACTATTGCCGGGGTTATCTTAAATCAGGTAAGAAGCCTCCGTCAAATGGAAAAACAGAAAAGCGCGATTGAGAAATTCTGCAATGTGCCGGTACTGGGTGCAATTCCTGTGGATAAAGAGCTTGTTATTGCGGAAAGACATCTTGGATTGACCACGGTAGGCGAAACAGAAAATGCCGAACAATTCATTCAACGTGCAGGAGAAAGAGTTGCTCAGTATTGTGATATGAAAAGAATCAGATCTCTTTTTTATGAGGCACCGGCACTTCGAACAAAAATAATTGATAAGAGTGAAACTACAACTGATGTAAAAGTAAAAATAGGAGTGTTCAAAGATGCGGCATTCTGTTTTTACTATCCTGAAAACCTGAGCGCACTCGGAAACAATGGGGCTGATCTTGTCTTTATTGATTCGCTGCAGGAGAGTTCTCTGCCAGAGATCGATGGGCTCTATCTTGGTGGAGGATTTCCGGAATCGTTTTTAGATGTCTTGAGTACCAACATTGGACTGCTCAAGGATGTTCATGAAAAAATAGAATCAGGTATGCCTGCATACGCCGAATGTGGTGGTCTGATTTACCTTTGCAGAAGTGCTTCGTATGGAGATAAAACGTACTCACTTGCCGGACTTCTGCCCTTTGATATAGTGTTTCAGCGCAATCCGGCAGGACATGGATATCTTGATTTGCAAAGTGGTACTGACTCTGGCTGGTTCAAAAAAGGTGTGCAGGTAAAGGCTCATGAGTTTCATTATTCGAAACCTCTAGCCGAGAGCTCTGAGTGTGCATATCAGTTTGATGTTATAAGGGGAAACGGTATTACCGGAAAACATGATGGAGTGCTTTACAGAAACCTTTTTGCTTCTTACGGGCATATCCATGCAATCGGAAATCCAGAGTGGGCAAAGAATTTTGTTTGTTTTGCTTACGATATAAAAGCTAAAAGAAGTGTTGCTGCTATATGATTTTTCCCTTTTCAGATGTAGAAAAAAACAAAAAATGTTCATGGAGAATTTGAAAAATTCCAAACAAACCATTAACTATATAGTTACACTATTTAGTCGTTATTTAGTTACCGTCCCCTCTTGCTATAGATTGTCATTATTGAATCAGTATTCCGTGTCTGACTGAAAAGCTCATTTCTTGCTGATAGATTTCGGCGTTTTTTATATGCCATTTCGTAATCGATTGCCGGTTTTTCCATTTATACAAAAATCATTAAAGGAGTGAATTATGTCTATTGAAGTTAATGGTACCAGTTATGCTACCGATGAAAACGGTTATCTCCTTAATCTGGGGGAGTGGACTGAGGATGTCGCAAAGAAGTTAGCCGAAGTTGAAGAGATTGACATGACTGAAGAGCATTGGAATCTCGTGAATTTCCTCAGGGGTTATTATGAAGAGTATCAGATAGCACCGGCTGTCAAAATACTGACTAAAGCCATCGCCAATGAAAAAGGGATGGATAAAAAAGATGCTTCTGAGTTCCTTTACAAGCTTTTCCCGAAAGGTCCGGCTTTACAGGCTTGTAAAGTTGCAGGACTTCCAAAACCTACAGGTTGCGTTTAAGGACAAAAAAAAGCTGTTTCCAACAAACAAGTTAGTGTGAATCAAAGGAGGCATAATGGAAGGCGCAAAAGGTGCTGCTTCAGAAGGAGTAGATCAGAGCAAGGATGGCGGGGCAAACGGGAATGAGAAATTTCTGAATCCGACTCCAATGCTTGATGAGTTGGAAAAAGGCCCCTGGCCAAGCTTTATTTCGGGGTTCAAGGAGCTTGCGGAAAGAACGGAAAAGCCCATGCTTCGTGGCGTGATGGATCAGCTCGAATACTCCTATACTACAAAAATGGGGTATTGGAAAGGTGGTCTTGTTACGGTCGATGGTTATGGCGCAGGGGTCATCACTCGCTATTCGATGATAAAAGACAAGATTCCTGAAGCGGCTGAATTTCATACCATGCGAATTCAACCAGCTCCCGGACTGCACTATAACTCCACAATGATGCGGGAGCTCTGCGATATCTGGGAGAAGTACGGCAGCGGAATTATTGCCCTCCATGGTCAAACTGGTGACATCATGCTTCAGGGGATCGAAGAAAAAAATGTTCAGCAGTGTTTTGATGAGCTCAACAAGGCTGGCTGGGATCTTGGAGGTGCAGGTGCAGGAATGCGAACTGCAGTGTCCTGTATTGGCCCGGGGCGTTGTGAAAATGCCTGTTACGACAATCTGAAGGTACATTTAAAGGTACTGAAACACTTTGTTGGCGCTCTTCACCGTCCTGAATGGAACTATAAAATCAAGCTTAAGTTTTCGGGATGCCCCAATGATTGCACCAACGCTATCATGCGTTCGGATCTGGCAGTTGTGGGCACATGGAAGGATTCGATTCAGGTTGAGGAGCATGAGGTCAAGGCATGGGTAGAGGAGAGAGGTCTGGATGCTCTGGTTAATCAGGTGATCAATCTTTGTCCGACCAGAGCGATATCGCTCAATAACGGAGAAATGTTTATTGAAAGCAGGGATTGCGTTCGCTGCATGCACTGCCTGAATGCCATGCCGAAAGCGCTTTCGCCCGGTAAAGAGAGAGGAATTTCCCTGTTGATGGGCGGCAAAAACACCCTTAAAGTCGGTGTCAATATGGGATCGCTGATCGTGCCGTTCATGAAGATGGAGAGTGATGAGGATATTGATGCTTTCATCGAACTGGTCGAGGAAATTATTGACTGGTGGGATGATAATGGTCTGGATCACGAAAGAATTGGTGAAACCATTGAGCGTGTGGGCCTGAAACTGTTTCTGGAGGGTATCGGTCATGAAGCAGATATCAATATGGTCACGAGGCCGCGTGACAATCCTTATTTCAAGGCTAAATATTGAAGGTGCCCGGGCAGGCCGGAGCTGATAATCGGTCGCAGAGATTAAATACTTGCAAACAGGCAGTAAACTGCCTCCATAATGAAGGAAACATTTTATGAGCAGTCCTGAAATTAAGTGGAAAACCGTCGAGTCGGGGCCTCACACCTATGAGGATGCACTTCATCCTGTCGTGCTGAAAAACTACGGAAAGTGGAAATATCATGAGATTCCCAAACCCGGCGTCCTGAAACATGTTGCCCAAAGTGGTGATGTTATTTATACGGTCCGTGCAGGAACACCACGTCAGGATACGGTGGATATGGTCAGAAGGCTTTGTGCTATAGCCGACAAGTACAGTGACGGTTTTTTCCGGTTCACCGTACGCAATAATGTTGAATTCCTGACTCCACATGAGGAGAATGTCGAGTTGATGATCAGGGATCTGGAGGAAATGGGGTTTCCTGTGGGAGGAACAGGGATGTGCATCTCTTCAGTCTCTCACACCCAGGGGTGGCTTCATTGTGATATACCTGCAACAGATGCATCCGGTGTGGTGAAGTCAATTATGGACAGTGTCTACAATGAGTTCAAAGACATGCAGATGCCGAACAAGGTGAGGCTTTCGACTTCGTGCTGTTCTATCAACTGTGGCGGACAGGCCGATATTGCCATTGTTATCAAACACACTCGCCCACCGCGGATAAATCATGACCACCTTTCTCTTGTGTGTGAATTGCCGAAAGCCGTTTCCCGTTGCCCGGTTGCAGCCATCAGACCAACTGTTGTGAATGGTAAACGATCACTTATGGTGGATGAGGCGAAATGCATCTGCTGCGGTGCATGTTTTGGAGCCTGCCCGGCAATGGAAATCAATCATCCTGAACATTCAAAGTTTGCAATCTGGGTAGGAGGTAAGAACAGCAATGCCCGTTCAAAGCCTTCAACCATGAGTATTGTAGCGCATAATCTACCGAACAATCCGCCTCGTTGGCCAGAAGTCACTGAGGTAATCGGTCAAATTCTCTGTGCCTATAAAGCGGGTGGACGCCCTTGGGAACGTATCGGGGAGTGGATAAACCGGATTGGCTGGAAGCGCTTTTTTGAAGAGACCAACCTTACTTTTGATGAAGATATGATTGACAGTTATCGTCATGCAAGAACCACGTTCAATCAGTCCGCTCATGTTCGCTTTTAGTTAAAGGAGATATTCATGATAGTAGAATCCAATCCAATCCTTGATTTTGCGAATCATTACCAATTTCCTGAATTCAGTGAACAGAGGGGAGTTGATAAAATTGTCGCATTCGGAGATCAGAGTCACAAGTGCCCTGTTTATATCAGACAGGTACCGCCATGTACGGTAGAATGTCCGGCTGGTGAGGATATCAGAGGGTATCACCGATTACTGTCCGGCATTGACAAGTCCCCTGACGCATGGAAAGTAGCATGGGAGACTCTTGTTGATGCTAACCCTTTTCCTGCGGTTATGGGGAGAATATGCCCCCATCCTTGCCAGGGTGGATGCAATCGCCAGTACCATGATGAAAGTGTAGGTATCAATGCGGTCGAGCAGGCAATCGGCAATTACGGAATTGAAGCCAATCTGCAACTCCCCGGACCAGGCAGTGATACCGGTAAGAGAGTGGCCGTTGTTGGTGGCGGTCCTGCGGGATTGTCGGCGGCGTATCAGTTGCGTCGAAAAGGTCATGCTGTGACTCTTTACGATGCCAATGAAAAATTGGGCGGCATGGTGCTTTACGGAATCATGGGATACCGAGTGGATCGCAACGTTCTTGAAACTGAGATTCAGCGCATTATCAACCTTGGTGTTGCAACAAAGATGGGAGTTCGTGTCGGAACCGACATCACCATGGAAGAGCTTGAAAAAGAGTATGATGCTGTTTTTGTGGGTATGGGTGCTCAAGTTGGCAGAGGGCTGCCGATTCTTGGTTTTGCTGATACACAAGGTGCAACAAACGCCATTGATTTTTTAAAACAGTATGAAATCCAAGGTGATTCAATTTCTGTTGGAAAAAAGGTTGTTGTTATCGGGGACGGGAATGTCGCCATGGATGTGGCCAGGCTTGCACTGCGTCTCGGGTGTGAGGCTTTCTTGATTTCAGGTGTTCCTAGAGAAGAGATGGCTTGCTTTCCTGAAGAGTTTGATGATGCTTCCAGGGAAGGAACAACCATGCATTACATGACTGGAACCCTTGAGGTTTTGAAGGATGAAAACGGCGTCAGGGGACTGGTTTGCACAAAAATGGTTAAAAAAGAAAAAGGCGAAGAGGGATGGAACTCCCCTATTCCTTTTTTACGCTATAAGAGCACAGATGAAACCTTTGAGATTGCGTGTGATATGGTTGTTGCTGCCATAGGACAGACAACTGACATGCAGGGATTTGAAAGCATTATAAATGCCAATCAATGGCTCAAGGTCGATCGCTATTTCCGCTTGCCGGGCAAGGAAAAGGTTTTCGGAGGGGGGGATGCAATAAAAGTTGACCTTATCACAACAGCTGTTGGTCATGGGCGCAAGGCAGCAAACTCTATTGATGCTTTTCTGAAAGGTGAAGCGCTTCCTGAACAGGGTTATCGTGACGTGACAAAAGTTCAGAGACAGGATGTTTTATACTTTTTTCATTCGGAGCAGGCAAAAAGAGAGACCAAAAAGCTGGATAATGTTGTGGGTAACCACGATGAACTTCTTGTGCCGTTGACTGCAGAACAGATTAAAGCTGAGTCGGAACGATGCATGAGTTGCGGGCTTTGTTTTGACTGTAAACAGTGTGTTTCGTTCTGCCCACAGGAAGCCGTCACACGGTTCAGGGATAACCCGCCAGGTGAGGTGGTCTATACCAATTATTCGAAATGCGTCGGATGTCACATCTGTTCCCTGGTGTGCCCTTCCGGTTACATTCAGATGGGAATTGGAGATGGTCTGTAACGGGGAGAAATGACAACTTCGAAAATGATGGAGGTAAACGCTCTATGGTAGATGATGTACTTATCACGCTTCAGAATGCGATTGGAATTTCAAGGAACTGGGCTGAAACAGGTTGGTCTGTAACGTTCGGGCCGCGTAACACCGAAGTGTTGTCGCTGGAACAGGCAATGGCCCTGCCAAAAAATTTCGTTTTTCGCGAGGAAGCGGTTAACTACTGGCGGCAGGCACAGCTTACCGGAAATGATGCCGCTGATTCGGGTGAAAAAGCGCTGAAGGCTCTGGAAAGCGGCAATCTCAGCGTTGCTGCCGATGCTCTTTATTTTTCACAGTATATAGAACAGCCTTTCGCTGGATATTCCAGACTCTGGCATGATTTGTATGAAACAGTAAAGGCGTTGGTTATCAAGGCCTGAAGAGCTCAGTATCATCCTTTTTTTCATAATTGGTTAATCATTCCGCTGACGGTGAACATTGGAATTCTGCTCAAAGAGGGACCGTACAATCATCAGGCAACTGATACAGCCTATAATTTTGCTGAAGCAGCAATCAAGCGCGGGCACACAATAGATGCCATCTTTCTTTATAATGATGGTGTCCTGAATGTTTCAAAACTCATGGATCCACCTCAGGATGACAGAAACATTTCGACCCGCTGGACGGCATTCAGTCAGAAGTATGGCGTCAAAATTTATGCCTGTGTTGTAGCGTCAAAACGACGCAGCATCAACGATGATGTTTTGATTGAGGGTGGGGTTATAACCGGACTCGGAACATTCACTGACATTGCCACCAGAAACGATAGACTTATAACCTTTGGCGACTGAAAGAGGTGACTTATGGATTTTGTGCAGGATATGAACATTAAAAAAATCATGCATGTGTTGCGTCATGCACCTCACGGGACAATTTACACCTATGAGGGGCTGGAAATGATTTTGATCATGGCGACATATGATCAGGATATTTCGGTTGTTTTTATCGGTGATGGTGTGTATGCGCTCAAAAAAGGTCAGGAAACCTCTGCAATAGGTATCAAGGGTTTTGCAAAAACATTTTCGGCTCTTGATGGGTACGATGTTGAAAAGCTTTATGTCGATCAGCTTTCGCTTGATGAAAGAGGGTTGACGGAGGATGATCTGGCTGTTGCTGTTGAAGTATTGAGTTCTGAAAAAATCGGTACGCTGATGAAAGAACAGGATGTTATCATTCAACATTAGTCTGACCTTGTTACTGCCCTTTCAATAGGTGAAGTTGCCAAACCTGTTAATACCATTGAAATATTACGTGTTATTATGCTTCATACTGTCAATAAATCTCCATTTGGAAACGATACGTTAGAGACCTGCATCAGGTTTGCTTTGCCGGGTGATCCAATTCTCTTGATCGAAGACGGTGTTTATGCTGTTCAGGCCAGGAACCGGTTTGGCGCAATGATTGAAACCATACTGAAAAAAAATCCTCTGTTTGCTCTGCAGCCGGACCTTAGCGCTAGAGGGATAAGCGTTATTACAAGTGGAGTGACAACTGTCGATTACGAAGGTTTTGTGGAACTGGTCGAGCAACATCAGGTGAACAGCTGGTTATAAATACTGCTGGAAACTGTACAACGTGTAACCCTTTTTGTTACGTGCCACATGAGAACTGCGTGGGGAGAATTGATACAGGAAAACAGGGAGAAGATTCTTGATCATTGGATCGAGAAAGGACTTTCTCTATTTCCTGAAAAAATTGGCCGGGGGACTCCGATCGGTGAATCACTTTCAGAGGGATTGTCAATAATGCTTGACGGGATTGAGGAAAACAGTAAAAGCTTTATGGCGGCTGTAAACCAGATTGCACGAATTCTGGCTGTTCAACCGCTTCCTCCGTCAAAAGCGTTGTCGCTTTTTTTGGAACTGAAAACCATCCTGTATGAAACAGCACCGAAAGAGAGTAAAAACAACGCCCTGAGGCAATCGGATCGGGATGCATTTCAAACCCGTATTGAACAGATTACGCTTGTGGCCTTTGATTGTTATATGGAAAATCGGGAAAAAATTTATCAGCTGAAAGTGGAAGAAAGCAAACGGCAGGCATTCATGCTTTTGAGGAGGGCTCAAGGATGAAAAAAGCGCTCATCCCTTTTTTGATGGTAGTAGTTCTTGCACTGATTCCTTATGTCGGCGTTCACTATGCAGGACTTGGTTACCTGTTCGGGATTGTTTTGCCCTATTCGGCGATGACCATACTGCTCTGTGGTTTCATTTTCAGAATGGCTGACTGGCTGAGAAGGCCCGTTCCTTTTTGTATTCCTACAACATGCGGCCAGGAACAATCTCTGGACTGGATCAAGCAGGATAAACTGGAAAGCCCTTCAAACTTCCTGTATGCGGCTGCCAGAGTACTGTCTGAAGTGTTTTTTTTCCGTTCACTGTTTCGAAATACCCGATCAGAACTGCATAAAGGCTCAAATCTGACCTATGGCTCAAACAAGTGGTTATGGCTTGGGGGGTTGGCTTTTCACTGGTCTCTCCTGGTGATTGTGCTCCGTCATGCCCGTTTTTTTTTCATCATGGTTCCGGATTCCCTCCAGTATCTTGATGATGCTGACCGATTTCTTGATGTCACTCTTCCGGCATTTTACATGACTGATGCTCTGGTGCTTGCTGCATTAACTTTCCTTGTTCTCCGCAGGATTCGGGATGCAAAAATGAGGGTGATATCGCTGCCGACAGATTTTTTCCCACTCTTTTTAATTATGGCCATCGCGCTGGTGGGAATCAGCATGCGCTATGTAACCAAGGTGGATGTCATGCCGGTAAAAGTCCTTATGCTGAATCTGCTTAATTTCAGTTTTGAACCTCCCGGAGAGATAGGCACACTCTTTTACGTTCATTTATTTCTGATTTGCGTGCTGGCAATCTATTTCCCTTTCAGCAAGCTCATGCATATGGGAGGAATCTTTTTAAGCCCTACACGCAATCAGTGTAATAACAGTCGTGCAAAGCGGCATAGCAATCCATGGAACTCCCCGATAAAGTTCAGAACCTATGCTGAGTATGAGGATGATTATCGCGACAAGATGAAGAAGGCGAAATTGCCGGTTGAAAAGCAATAACTATGTCGAAATACGCTTCTAAAGTATCTGAACTCAAAAAAGAGTTTGACGAAAAGCCAAGTATCCTCAAAGGGAATTATCTCGACAAAGAGTGGTGGGATATACCTGTAGAGTTCCGTGAGGGCAACTGGTGCTTTCCTGCAAAGCCTGAAGTTCTGGAAAGTCTTGGGTTTGCAAATCCTCGAAAATGGGCAGCAACTGACCAGGACTGGAAACTGCCGGGCGGGTGGGAAAAAACGATCAGCGAAGGACTGAAGAGCCGTCTGAAAAAGTACCGTTCTTTAAAGCTTTTTCTGGACACCTGTGTCCGCTGCGGGGCATGTGCCGATAAATGCCATTTTTTCCTTGGTACCGGAGATCCGAAAAATATGCCAGTGGTCAGGGCGGAACTTCTCCGTTCGGTCTATCGCAATGATTTCCCTCTGGCCGAGAAAATCCTGAAGGGTTTTTCAGGGTCGAGGAAGCTGACTCCGGAGGTTATCAAGGAGTGGCACATGTATTTCAACCAGTGTACTGAGTGCCGCAGATGCTCGGTATTCTGTCCTTTCGGCATTGATACCGCTGAAATTACAATGCTTGCCCGTGAGCTGCTGAACCTGATTGGCGTCAATAATAACTGGATACTGGAGCCTGTTTCAAACTGCAACCGTACAGGAAACCATCTCGGCATTGAGCCGCACACTTTTGTGCAGAATATTGAGTCGCTGGTTGAGGATATTGAGGATCTGACCGGTGTGACGGTGGAACCGACGTTCAACCGCAAGGGCGCTGAGGTGCTTTTTATAACACCTTCCGGCGATGTGTTCGGCGACCCGGGGGTTTATACGATGATGGGCTACCTGCTCCTGTTTCATCATATCGGGTTGGATTATACGATAAGTACTTATGCCTCAGAGGGGGGGAATTTTGGCATGTTCACCTCGAATGATATGATGAAGAAGCTGAATGCCAAGATGTACCATGAAGCAAAGCGCCTTGGGGTAAAATGGATTCTGGGCGGAGAGTGCGGACATATGTGGCGTGTGGTGCATCAATATATGGATACGATGAATGGTCCTGCGGATTTTCTTGAGCAGCCGGTTTCTCCGATTACAGGCACGAAGTTCACGAATGCAGCATCAACGAAGATGGTGCATATTGCCGAGTTCACTGCTGATTTGATTCACCATAAAAAGCTGAAGCTTGATCCGACCCGGAATGACCACCTGCGGACAACGTTTCATGATTCCTGCAATATCGCCCGCGGAATGGGAATGTTTGATGAGCCCCGGTATGTGCTGCAAAATGTGTGCAAGAGCTTTCATGAAATGCCAGAAAATACTATCAGGGAGCAGACCTTTTGCTGCGGGTCGGGCAGCGGCCTGAATACCGAAGAGTATATGGACATAAGGATGCGAGGGGGGTTGCCGAGGGCAAACGCGGTCAAGCATGTCAAGGAGAAGCACCAGGTAAATTCACTCGTTACCATTTGTGCTATTGATCGTGCCAGTCTGCCAACCCTTATGAACTACTGGGTGCCGGGGGTTTCGGTGTATGGTCTGCATGAACTTGTAGGAAATGCGCTGGTTATGGAGGGTGAGAAAAAGAGAACGGAAGACCTGAGAGAGAATCCTATGGCAGGTTTTGAGGATAGGGAGAAAGGTGATGATTAGAAAAAAGCCAATGATCTTTTTCGGCCTGACTCTTGTTCTGTTCGCTTCGCTCTATGCTTTCATGCAGGATGGAATGGCGGAAAAAACGACACAACCGCAGGCACAGAATCTGCACAGACAGGTATCGGTTGACAGCACGAAATGTATTGCCTCGAAGGAGTTCATGCGCGCCAATCACATGCGGGTATTGAACGAATGGCGAAATTCATCGGTGCGTGAGGGAAATCGAATCTTTGTGGCTCCCAATGGCAGCAAGCTGGAAAAGAGTCTGAATACCTGTCTGGGATGTCACAAGAATAACAAGCTTTTTTGCTTTAACTGCCACATGTATGCCAATGTAAAGCCAAAGTGCTGGAATTGCCATATTTCGGCCATGGAAACACCATGATGAACGAAGAGAGAAGAGCATTTATCAAGAAATCCGGGTTAGGGGTTCTTGCGTGTATGGGAGCTGCATCGGGTTTGATCCCAAAGTTTTCCCTGGAAAAAACAGTGTTGCCGGCATGGGATGAGAAGCAGGTTCCTGGAAAAATCCGCTGGGGAATGCTGATTGATACTCGCAAATGCATAGAGGGATGCAAGGAGTGCGTTGCACAGTGCCATCACGTGCACAACGTACCTGATTTCAATAACCGCAAGGATGAGGTTAAGTGGATCTGGAAAAGTTCTTACAATAAGGTGTTTCCGACGGCGAGCCAGCAGTTTCAGAGCGAAAAAATTGCCGGACGATCCTATCTTGCACTCTGCAATCATTGTGCTGATTCACCTTGTACTCGTGTATGCCCCACTGAAGCGACCTTTAAGCGGTGGGATGGTATTGTAGCAATGGATTATCACCGCTGCATAGGGTGTCGGTTCTGCATGGCTGCATGCCCCTATGGATCAAGGAGCTTCAACTGGCAGGATCCCCGCACGGCTATCAAAGATCCGAGCCTTGCCTACCCGACACGGGAACAGGGCGTTGTTGAAAAGTGCAATTTCTGTTCTGATCGACTGGTGAAGGGTTTGCTTCCCGCATGTGTTGAAGCCTGCCCGCAACAGGTGATGACCTTCGGTGATCTGAATGATCCGAAATCTGAAATCCGTGGGCTGCTTGAAAATAACGAAACCATGCAGAGAAAGCCTGAACTGGGTACAAAACCATCAGTTTTTTACATTATTTAACGATTTCCCATGATTGAGAAAGCTCTGAAAGGAAACCGAAACTACTGGATCTGGATATCGTTCCTCGCTCTGGTAATTGCCTCCGGTATATCAGCCTATAGTCAGCAGCGGTGGTTCGGACTCACTGTTACCGGTATGGGCCGGGATGTGAGCTGGGGACTCTATATTGCGCAATTCACGTTTCTGGTGGGGGTTGCCGCATCGGCGGTAATGGTGGTACTCCCCTACTATCTGCATAACTATAAGGCTTTCGGAAAAATTGTCATTATCGGGGAGTTCCTGGCGGTTTCGGCTACCTTGATGTGCCTGCTTTTTATTCTGGCTGATATGGGAAGGCCGGATCGAGTGCTCAATGTTATGCTTTATCCCAGCCCTCATTCGATGGTATTCTGGGATGTCATGGTTCTGAACGGGTATTTTATTATAAATCTTGTCAGCGGATGGACTGTTTTGGGAGCAGAACGTAAGGGAATCCCCCCTCCTCGCTGGGTCAAACCTGTTATCTACCTTTCGATTCCTTGGGCAGTCAGCATCCATACAGTGACAGCATTCCTTTATGCAGGACTGCCTGGAAGGCATCTCTGGCTGACTGCTGTGCTTGCTCCACGCTTTCTTGCATCCGCGTTTGCTGCAGGAACCTCGCTCTTAATTCTACTTACAATCATACTGAAAAAAACAACAGGTTTTGATGCGGGCAGTGAAGCGAGGGAAAAGCTTGCTGTTTTGGCCACCTATGCAGGGGTGACGAATTTCTTCCTGATCGGTACAGAGTTTTTTACAGCCTTATACAGCAATATACCGAGTCACATGCATAGCCTGCAGTACCTCTTTTTCGGGCTTGAAGGACATAGCAATCTTGTTCCATGGATGTGGTTCTCCCTGATGATCGGTCTTGGTTCAGTAGTAGTGCTGTTGATACCAGCATTGAGAGCATCATCCAAATGGTTACCCGCAGCCTGTGCAGGTCTGGTGATTTCCATCTGGATCGACAAGGGGGTTGGCCTGATTCTTGGAGGCTTTGTTCCTTCACCTCTTGAAGATATCGTTGAATACTCGCCTACCCTGATAGAAATAGCCATTACATTGGGCATCTGGGCAATCGGCGCTCTCTTGCTCACTGTGCTGCTCAAGGTTGCTGTAGCGGTCAAAACACAAGAGTGATGAAAGGGTGGGCAGTCGGCAGTTGGCAGTAGAAAGAAGAGAGTAGTCCGCAGGATCAGGCGGACTTTTTGTTTTTATGAGAGGCTTGCGATAAGGCTTTGAGGCAGCAGGTGCTCTGGTTATCTTTAGTTGTGAGTCGCTTTATGCATTATCAATATTAACGCCATAGTATGAAGATGTTTTTGCCGATCAATGTCAGGATAGATGATAAAAAAATTCTGTTCATCGGTGGTGGTAAAATTGCCATGCACAAGATTGTGACGGTGGAAAAGTATACCTCCAATATTATTATTCTCGCTCCAGAGATTCATGAGGAGCTGAAAGGGAAAGGATTCACTGAGATTTACAAGGAGTATGAGCAAAGCGACTTGAAGGGGTGTTTTCTTGTCTATGCATGCACAAACATCATTGAGGTGAATCGCAGGATCAAAAACGATGCTGAAGCGTTGGGAATTCTGGTGAATGTGGTGGATAACAGAGAGCTTTCGGATTTCATTTCACCTGCTGTTTTTAAACAGGATGAGATGACCGTCGCCATATCATCGAATGGACAAAACGTTAAAAAATCTGTTGAGTGGAGAGATAAAATAAAAGCCATTCTTCAGAACCATTGACCGTCATGAGGATACCTATAAAAGGAAGTAATAATGACAACAGCAGTACCGACCCATACAGAAAACCCTGTAACTCAAAGGAAAGGATATGTTTATATCATCGGCGCCGGTCCTGGCGATCCTGAATTACTCACTCTCAAGGGCGAAAGGGTTCTTCGCGAGGCTGATGTTATTCTCTATGATGATCTCGTAAGCAGCGAACTGATCGAACGGTTTCATGCCCTGAAAATATATACCGGCAAAAGAAAAGACAGCCACCACTTTGAGCAGGATGAGATTAATGAAGAGATAGTTCGCCATGCCCTCCAAGGCAAGAAAGTTGCACGGTTAAAAGGTGGAGATCCTTTTGTTTTCGGCAGGGGTGGTGAAGAAATAGAAGTGTTACGGAACAACGGTATCGGGTATGAAATCATCCCGGGGATTACTGCCGCCCATGGAGCTAGTGCCTATACTGAAATTCCTTTAACGATGAGAAAAATTTCCTCTTCAGTAGCCTTTTGCACAGGACATCCTATAAACAAAATCCAGGTTCCTGATGCTGATACACTTGTCTATTACATGGTAGCCTCTTCTGTTCACGATGTTCTGGATGCTGTTGAAAAAAAGGGATGGAAAGAGGATACAAAGGTTGCGATTGTTCAGAATGCGACCAGATACAATCAGAAAATTTTTACCGGTACGCTTGGTGAGTTAAGAAAACGGGAAAAAGCGGTCTATTCTCCTGCCCTGCTTATTCTTGGAGCTAATATCAACCAGTTTATCGAGAATAACTGGTATTCAAAAAAGAAGAAGGTGCTGATTACCGGGGATAATGAGATGATGTTCAATAGTGAAGAATATATCTCAGTTCCATTCCCCTGTCATCGGGTTGATGGCGCTGACAGGGAGAAGGTGAACCAATGCTTTCAGAATATTGGCGACTATTCTGTCCTTTTATTCCCGAACAGGTTTGCTGTCAACTATTTCTTCAGGTACTTCCATGAGTACGGCAAAGATGTGCGTTATCTCGGAAACAATAAAATCTATACATCAAGTCCCGCTGCTTGTGCGGAGTTACTGAAATATGGGGTAATAGCGGATTTGCATCTTGAGGCAGAGTGCTCAAGTGATATTTTAAGCATACTTCAGGAAAAGGGTATTAAGAATGAAAATATTCTGCTTCCCTGTTCAAATATCAAGGATGACTATCTGGTAAATGGATTGATGTCATTACACAACATGGTGACACCATTGAGTGTTTATTATCAGGGAGCTCAGGAACAGGGGGAAACGATCGACCTTGATTTTATTGACGAGATTTATTTTTCATCACCAATATGTGTGAGAAATTTCAAAAGCTTTTATCCGTCAATTCCTGATAAGATCAAGGTGACAACTCCCGATCAAAACACCGAAGGTGAGTACAGAAAGCTTTTTATGGAGAAGGCGTAACCAGAGAAACCCTCTTTTTTTATATCTGAGCCAGCAAGTTGATGCGACGAAAGGTTTCAAAGCATCTGCCATCGCTCTCAAGGGTTTCCTCAATCATCCGGTTAATGACAAAATCCCGGAATGTTGATTGTTTTTCTTTGGGGATGAAAGGAAGCAGAGGTACAAGACTTGGTTGATCGATCCATCGGACCATGGTATTGATATCGGGGAAATAACGATCGGCATTCTCTCCCCAAACGTTAACGCTCCGGAATCCGGCTGAGTTGGCTAAAGCAGAATACTCGTCGACACCAGGCATATACCAGGGCCACTGAAATGCTGAGAAATATTCGGCATAAGAAGCCATGGTCATAGCTTCCCTTATAACTGTAAAGAAGTTGGAGCAGTTGCCGTCCCCTCCAAAATTAAACCGAACACGGCCGTTTGGGCGAAGAGAGCGACGAACGTTTTGAATGAGTTTTGCATGATCCTTAACCCAATGAAGGGTTGCGTTTGAAAAAACAACGTCGAATTGCTCTACAAAATTAAGATCGTTGATATCTAACAGGCTAAAGTGCAGGTTTTCCCTAGCTTTTGGAAGAGCCGCATCAATCATCCCCTGTGATGCATCAATCCCCAATACACTCCCTTTGGGCAAAAGCTCTGCAATTTGCACAGAGAGACTTCCGTCACCACAGCCGAGATCAAGAACGCATTCATCGCCCTTAAGTTCAAGTTCAGAAATAAGCCTGGCACCCCATTCTTTTTGATGCGCTGATGCCTGCTCGTATTTTTTTCCGTCGAATTCGTATGCCATTGCGTCTTAGGGGTTTCAACATGGTTTATGATACTCTACTTGATCCAGCCTTGAAGAATGGCCGTACAGCTTACCACTGAAACTATCACCCAGAGGCTTACTCCCTGGGCAAGGGGCCTTACCCCTGTTTTGGCTAATACGGCTCTGGTCATGCCGCTGCCGATAAGAAAGAGAGTTACGACCAGACTCTGTTTTGCAATGCCGTTGAGTCCATGCCATACGGGACTAAACTGTGGTACCAAAGTACTGATGACTGCTGCTGCAACAAAACCGATGATGAAGAGCGGAACCTTAACGTTCCCTTCCGATTTTGTAAACCAGGCCGCAATGAGAGCCGAGGGCATTATCCAGAGTGCTCTTGTTAACTTGACTGTTGTGCCGATTGCAAGGGCAGTTGCACCAAAGGCTGCTGCTGCTCCTACGACACTGCTTGTGTCGTGAATGGCAAGAGCTGCCCAAAGGCCGAACTGTCGCTGACCCATATTCAAGAGATGTCCCAGAGGCGGAAAGAGAAGCAGAGCGACGGAATTGAGGGTAAATATGGTGGCAAGTGATACGCCGGTCTCTTCGGCTTCTGCTTTTATGACCGGAGCCATGGCAGCAATGGCGCTGCCTCCGCAAATAGCTGTTCCAAAAGAGATCAGAATTGATGTTGTTTTATCGGTTTTAAATAATTTTCCGAGTAAAAGACCCACGGCCATGGTAATGCTTATGCTGATGGCCGTGTAGAGGAATGCCTCCCTGCCTGTTGTGATGAGTTCAGGAAGATTCATGCCAAACCCTAACCCGACAACTGATATCTGTAACAGCCGTTTTGTCCAGACCGAGACACTTTTGCCCCAGGGATTTCCGGCAGTAATTCCAAAGGCAATCCCTGCAACCAAAGCCATTGGTGCACTTACGAAAGGGAAACAACTCGCTACCATCAAAACCAGGAATATTACTTTCAGTTTCATGTCTCCCTGCACTGACATCTCTTTATTTTTACCGTTTGCAGTCATTAAGTGCTCCTCTCATTAATTAATGATTTAAACCACTTATAACTTGTCAAAAATAAAACTGCTATGCCAATGGTAAAGAGTTATATGCCATAACTAAATGTTATAATGAATAACAAGAGAAGTCTTTATTATAAGCCCTTGTTGCCTGCAACCTTCATGTATCAGATCATCAACACTGTGCTATAAGTTATAATTAAGGAGTGCAAATTGCATAAATAACCCTGACAGGCCATTCTCAGGACCTGGAGGTGTAATGAAAAAAAATTGGCGTGGTATAGAGAACCTTTTAATCGTAAGGATCTTGAGGCAACCCGATTCTACCTCTTTTAATACTGCATGCCTTGAAATGAAAGCCATGCAACTGGAATGCAGCAGATAGGATTTTATGGCTTCAGAACTGCCAAGGTACATTTCCACGTTTAAGCCTGATATTTTAATATCTGACATATGTAATGCATTGATAACCACCTCAAGAGTCCCCGATCCTGGCTCACGAAGCAGTAGAGGGATTGCTTTGAGTTCCTCGATTCTGATTTCATCTTTTTTTGCCAACGGATTTTTTGCTGAGCTGACGAGAACAATTTCATCCCTTGCAAAAGGTGTGTATTGAATGTCGCGGCGTTTGGAATCACCTTCAATGACACCCAGTTCAATCTCTTTTCTGAGAAGTGCCTGCTCAATGTGTTCAGTATTGGCGTGGAGCATCTGTAGCTGGACATCTTTGTAACTGCTCTTAAACCTGGCAAGAAGAGGCGGAAGCACATATTGAAAAACTGTGGTACTTGCTCCCAGCTTCAAGCTTCCTTTATGCGATTCATTGAGCAAATTGATTTCATACTCCAATCGACGGGATATTTGTTGCAACGATTCAGTATGCTTCAAAAGCAGTTGTCCGGCAGTGGTCAGCGATACCGTATTTCCCTTCCGTTCAAAAAGCGGCAGTTTGAAATGGTTTTCAAGCTGTTTGATGTGCTTGGTAACTGCAGGCTGAGTAATATAAAGTTCATCGGCGGCCTTGGTAAAACTCAGGCGGCGGGCGACTGTATCAAATACTTTCAGGCGAAAATCAAACATAAAATGCTTAGGGATATCATTTTACCGATCTGACACAGGGCGCTTATTTGTTGAGCAGCTTTGTTATCAATTTGAACAGCTCATTCTTGTTGATTGGTTTGGTGATAAATCCATCGCATCCTGCTTTTTCGGCTCTTTGCCTCTCTTCTTTTGAGGTAAATGCAGTCTGGACGATAACAGGCAACTCCGGCCGAATCTTTTTGATCAGAATTGTCGCTTCGTAGCCATCCATCAAAGGCATTCTAAGGTCCATGAGGACAAGATTGATTTCCTGATGCTGCTGAGCCATTTCAATGGCTTCCTCGCCATTACCGGCTAAAAGCGTCTTGATGTTTTCGACGTTAAGTGTCTTTTTAAGCAATAACCTGCTCACAGCGTCATCTTCGGCTATGAGAACGGTTACGAATGGAACGTCTAAGAGTGGCGGCTTAATGACGGGAGCAGGAGGCTGTATTTTCTTTGGACCGGTAGGGTTATACGGCAGGGTAAAATAGAATTCACTTCCCCAGTGTACTTGCGATTCAACACGGATGGTGCCGCCCAGCATTTCAACATAGGCTTTGGAAATGTTCAATCCGAGACCTGATCCCTCCTGGGTTCGGGTCAGCGGGTTATCTACCTGGTGAAAACGATCGAAAATCTTCGTTTTCATTTCGGGCGGAATACCAATACCGGTATCGATAACATAAAACTCAAGGCTGCCGTTTATAAGGTTGTAACCGAAATCTATTTCTCCAGAGCTGCTGAATTTCAGGGCGTTCTGGATGAGGTTGGTCAAAACCTGAGTCAGCTTTCCGCGGTCGGTTTCAATAATGCTTTCGCCGTCTGGCAGAGGCGTGAGACAGTTTAAAAGCAACCCTTTTTTGTTCATTTCAGGCTTGAAAAAAGCATTGAGATCGCGCAGCAGTTCGTTGACCGGTGTTTCGGCCATGTGCACAATGGTTTCGCCAGCTTCAATGCGCGAAATATTAATCAGGTTATTAATGAGACTGAGCATGCGATCCCCGCTCTGCTGGATGAGGTCTATATACTCAGCCTGTTCCTCTCCGGACAGTTGAGGGTCTTTAAGAAGTTGTGTAAAGCCAAGAATACCGTTCATTGGAGTGCGTATTTCATGGCTGATGTTGGCTAAAAATGCTGACTTTAAACGGTCGCTCTCTTCTGCTTTTTGTTTAGCATCATTCAGTTCATTCAATGTTCGTTTCTGTTTAGTGATATCGAGTTTTACAGCTACAAAATTGGTTATTACTCCCTCTTTATTCAGAATGGCCGAGATCACAGCCTGATCCCAATAAAGTTCACCGTTTTTCTTTTTGTTCTGCAATTCTCCACACCATACCTGACCTGAAATGATTGAGTTCCAGAGCTCTTCATACAGAACTTTTGGCATCAAGCCTGATTGAAGGATGCGAGGATTTTCGCCTTTCACCTCTTCAGCAGAATATCCGGTGACAAGAGTAAACATCGGGTTGACGTATTCGATGTTACCAAGAGGATCCGTGATAACAACTATAGCAGGACTCTGCTCAACGGTAACACTCAGTTGTTTGAGCTGCTTCACAGCAAGCTTGCGTTCGGTGATGTTGGAGCTGGTGCCGATAATTCTGTAAATACGACCATTCTCATTCCGAACCGGGTTCAACACGGTTTCCCACCAGGTCTCTTCGCCAAGAAACGGCATAGATTCTTCATACTGTATCGAGCGGTTTTCTCGAATACAGCTGTCATAGTTACTGGTGATAGCTTCAGCAATTTCAGGTTCAACCAGTTCTTCAGGAGTTTTTCCGGCTATCTCCTCATTACTGATTCCCGTCAATTTTGCATGTAATGTATTATTGCCCTTATACCGGTATGAGCCGTCCGGCAGAACGTCAACAACAAAAATAGAGTGATTGACCTCATTATAGATACTTTGGAGAAACTGCTGGCTTTCAAGCAACTGCTGTTCATATTTTTTGCGAATGATCTCATGTTCCTTGTTCTCCGTAATATCACGGATAAACCCGATCATTCCATGGACGTCCTGATCCTGATAATAGTGTACGTGGACTTCTCCGTAAACTCGTGGGCCGTTTTTTTTCCTGAAACGGAATTCAAAAACCTTATCTGTTTCCTGCTGCAATACAATGTCATTGAAGATGACCAACGCTTCCTGAATTTCATTTTCAGGAAGATATTCAGTAAAGTGATGTCCAATGAGTTCAGCAGGCAAATAGCCGAATATCTTTTCAGATACTGGTGAGGCATAAGTGACGATTCCATTGGAGTCGACAAGAATAACTACCTCGGCCATTTGCTCGGCAATGGATCGAAAGTTTCTCTCACTTTTACGCAGGGCTTCTTCAGACTCCTTGCGCCAGGTAATGTCATCAAACATCGATACCACGTAGCCCATTTGGGGACGATATAAAGAGATATCATACCATTTACGCAACGCTGCGATGTAACACTCAAACTGATCAGGAATTCCAGTTTCGACCACCCTTACATGTTTCTCAAGAAACTCGGGATTTGACTTGGCGATTCCATTTAGAACTTCAGTAAAACTCCTGCCAATAACATTGGTCAGGCCTGTCAGTTTTGCATAACTCTTGTTGACATCCTCATGAATAAAATCAACTGTATGGTCTTCCTCAATAATCATCCGTGAGTATGCGTATCCAAGCCGCATGGAGTTAATGAGGTTCCGATAGTGTGTTTCGCAAGCGATGTCTGACGCCTTTGCCTGCCCAAATTTCTGTCTGCTTGCCATGTTTTCTCTTAATTTCTTTTTGAGCAGCATGGAAATTTAATGTTGGTGTCAATAACTCAATGTAATTGATCACAAAATATTTTCGTTACTTAATAGTAGTTCCTACGGTAGGTTGCTGAGTGAGGTGATATAATTTTCTATCGCAGTTTCCCAAATATAAGAGCTGATGATGGGGTAAATGTTATTGTCTGATATTTGTTTTACCTCATAATGATAGAACATATGACTTCTTGCATGGTCCATGAAAAAGTGGCGAGTTCAGAGTTCATTTTCCCCGGCATGAGGTTAACCTCCCTTTTATCACAATTTCATGACGATCGGATTGAATGCTTTTGAAGCAACAAGAACCTCATCACCTTCTTTAAGGTTTTTTATATCCTGTTCGCTTAAAACAACCTCAACCAGTTCATTCCCTGCCCCAATGACGGCAAGATAGATGCAGTCCACCTTGCGAATACTGAGAATGGTACTTGCAAATGAGAATTTATGAGATGTAATGTTTTCAAGAAAAACTTCAAGAGGGGTCCCAGAACGGATTATTTTGCCCCGATCAATTACTGTAATGGCGTCGGAAAGCTTAAAAACCTCCTGTTTATCATGTGAAACAAGAATAGTTGTCAGCCCAAAGCTTTTGTGATATTTAAGGATTTCATCCTGAAGCTGGTAGCGGGTATGCTGATCGAGGGCTGAAAGCGGTTCATCTAGCAGGAGAATGTCAGGCTCGCGAAGAATTGCCCGTGCAAGGGCAACTCGTTGTTGCTGACCTCCGGAGAGCATTGATGGATAACGATCTTTAAGCGATGTAATGGCGGTTAACTCCAGAAGATCATTTATTTTTTTTTCGTTCTTCCTGACTTGGGCAAATTTCAGGTTTTCCATGACTGTCATTGTTGTAAAAAGCGCATAGTCCTGAAAAACCAGCCCGACTTTTCGTTTCTGTGGAGAGAGATTAACCCTGCAAGAACTATCAAACCATACCTGACCATTTATTTCGATGAAGCCTTTATCAGGTTTTTCCAATCCGGCAAGCATACGCAATATCGTTGTTTTACCACTACCCGACTTCCCATAAATGGTGTTCAATGTTTTATTCTGCATTGAGATATCTACCGAGAGTTCAAATGGAGCATCGGCACCAATCAAGGCTTTTGTAATACTGCAGTGGATCATCAACTATCAAGTTTATTTACTTCCGAATTAATCATCAACACCGCCATCAAGTGAAAGCTGACTGGCCTTGATCAGCACCGTCACCTCGTCATTCGTTTTAAGTCCAAGTTTTGCAACCGCTTTCATAGTGATTATGCTGGCCAGCTCTCCTGCAGCACTTTGCAGGGTAATATCAGCAAGCATGTTGCCCGACTTGATTCCAGTAACAATGGCGGGAAAGCGATTGGAAAAGCTCACCTCACCGGCAAGGCCTTTGGCAATAGCAACTTCAGTTTCCTTGAAAAGCACCTTTACCCTGCTGCCCACCCTGAAACAGGGTTTAAGATCAAAAAGTAAGATGCCAAGTGATATACTGGCAGCTTCACTTTCCAGATAGCAGAGTGATTCCTGGTGAACTATATTTGTTATGACTGCATGCAGTGTATTCATCTGTTTTTATGAAACCCTTCTGTAAAACGTGGCGCTAATCAATAATAATTAAGGATAAAAGCTATCTTTACATTAATAATTAATTATTTTCGGAATAATAATTGGAATAATATTTTTTTTTCGCATTTTCAGCTTATCCGTTATATGATCCAGAACATAACGGATAAGCGAGAGGTGAAGCTGCCGTAATGCCTTATGATCACCCAGCGGATGAATCGTTTTCTTTAAAGAGTTTTATCTCCTTTTTGCGGAACAGAGTATAAGCTGATTTTTTTTAATTATCGTTATATATAAAATGAAATAACGAAAAGAGTGTCATCACATAAAAAAAATAGTTCTCCTTGTTTTTTTGCTTGCTGCTCCTGAATTAGGATTTGCAGCCACAACATCTCCAGATACCATTGCTGCAGAACAAAACATATCTACAGCCAGCGAAATAACGATTAGCGGTAAAAAAGGAGATATGCTGCAACAAGTCACAGGCAAAGAGTCTGAAGTACTGAATCCTTCACAGATGTCGGTATACAAGGCAATCAACCTGCTCCCGTCGCTCAGCCAGCAGAGTGTTGATCCGTATGGGCTGGCTGATATTGCAAACTATCACGAATCATTTCGATTCAGAGGTGTTGAACCAACATCCGGAGGAGTACCGGCAACAACGGTAAACGTTGAAGGGCTGCCTGTAACAGGAAGACCTGGAGGAGGCATAACCATGTATGACCTTGAAAACTTCAGTAATATCATTATCTATAGCGGAGTCATGCCTGCACAGCTCGGCCTGGGCCTTGCTGATGTTGGAGGAAAAATCGACATAAACATCCGTCGGCCTGAAAATTCATTCGGCATCCTCATGAAAGAGAGTATTGGTAGTGATAGTTTCCACCGCACCTTCTTTCGAGTTGATTCGGGTGCACTCTCAGGTGGCTTAAAATCTTTTCTCTCCTATTCAGACACTGCGGCTGATAAATGGAAGGGACAGGGGGGCAGCAAAAGAACCAACGTTATGGCGGGAGTATCGGAGGAGTTCAGTGACCGGGTAAAGCTGGAAACATATCTCACGTATGGCAAAGGTAATATAGATACCTACAAACCCTTGAGCTATGCGCAGATCAGCAACCTTGGCAACAGTTATAAAATCGATTATGGCACAACACCCAACAGCTACGACTATTATGGCTACAACCATAATACTTTCGAAGACTGGATGGTGATGGCTAACTTGGAAATCAAAACCGGTGAGCAATCTAAATTCAATATCAAACCCTACTATTGGACTGACAAGGGGTATTACCTTGAAACAATAACTCTTGCCAATGGTCAGAACCGAATCAGGGAGTGGGACATTGACCATAGTCTTAAAGGCATTCTGACAGAATACACAACAAAGTTCAATGGAGTAGATCTTGACCTTGGTTATCTGTACCATACGCAGGAAAGGCCAGGTCCTCCTACTTCCTGGAAACTGTACACTGTCGTTAATGGCAAGCTTGTTTTCAGTAACTGGAGCCTGCTGTCGAACAGTTCAAGCTATGAACTGAATAATCCGTTTATTGATGCAAAATACCGTTTTGGTGATTATCAGCTTGAAGGAGGCCTGAAATATGTGAACCTTGCCATGCCATCTATTGTCACCTATTCAACCACGGGCATTGGCGATATAACGGCAGCTGAGGCACTTGCCATGAACCCTGGAATCAATAGTGCAGCGAGCGCTCTCAACACACAAACATTCAGCGATCTTTTTCCGAACGTTACCCTGACCAGAGTTATCAGCGAGAACACATCAATTCATGCTGCTTATGGTGAAAACTATGTGACGCATGTGGATATCTATCCCTACTACATCTCTCAGGCAAGCAGCTTTGCAAGCAAAGGGATAACGTTTCAGCAGCTCTGGAAGAAACAAAAGATGGAAATATCGCAGAATTTTGAGTTTGGCATGAAAACAAAAGGAAGCAACTGGAGTATAGCGCCTACCCTTTACTATGCTATGCACCACGGCAAGCAGGCGGTTCTTTTTGATCCTGCGCTTAATGCAACCTATCCTACGACCAATGCAAATGCCGATGCATATGGATTTGAAATGGAAGCAGAGTACCAGCCGAATGAAAACCTGAAATGCTATTGTTCATTCTCATGGAACAGGTTTTATTTCACTCAGGATGTCAACTCAGATGCGACAGGCAGTATCATCAAGGTCAAGGGAGAGCAGGTTCCCGATGCTCCTGAATTTATGGCAAAGGGAATGCTTAGTTATAAAACCGGCAATATTACCATCTCTCCCATTGTCAGATATACATCAGTTCGTTATGGTGATGTGAAGCATAATGAAAAGATTGACGGTGCCACTCTTGTTGATCTTGATCTTACCTGGAGCCGCAAAATGCTGGGGTTTAAAAATGTTGACTGTTCCCTGTCGTTCATAAACATTTTTAATACACAATATGTCAGCATGATCAGCACGTCAGATTATAAAACGCTGCAAACATCCTATCAGCCAGGAGCACCATTTACGGCAATGGCATCACTGGCATTTCATTACTGAGTCGTACCTTATTTCTCCGTTAGACCTTGTTCTTTCTCCGTTACAGCTCCCCGGCACTCTCTGGTGCCGGGATTTTTTTTCATAACTTATTTCACTAACTACTTCTGACATGAATAAACATATTTACATTCCACTGCTTCTCCTCTTCTCTCTGTTTTCGCTCAACCTAAGGGCTGAAAACATAACCATTGCAGCTGGTGCAGGGTACAAACGGCCACTGGTTGATATTGCCAATGAGTATGAAAAAAAAACCGGCAAGCATATTGATGCCGTGTTTGGCAATATGCATCAGATCATCTCACAGACAAAAATGAGCGGAAATGTCTCTGTCATTTTTGGTGACAAAACTTTTTTTGATCAATCCGGAATCAATTTCTCAGGCTACTATCCGGTAGGCAACGGAAATCTGGTTCTTGCCTGGAGAAAAGGGCTGCATGTGACAAGCATTGAGGAAATCCGTAACAAGGAGATTACAAGGATAGGCATCCCTGATGCCAACAAGGCGGTCTATGGCCGGGCGGCTACTGAGTATCTGAAAAACTCTGGATCATCTTCAATTGTTGCCCAAAAGCTCATAACGGTTGCAACAGTCCCTCAGGTATCAGCCTATCTTGTTTCTGGTGAAATTGACTGCGGCTTTATAAACATTACTGATGCTATAGGTATTCAGGATAAGATTGGGGGGTATCTTGCTGCAGATAAATCACTCTATACGCCTATTCTTATTCAGGGCGGTGTTGTCAGTGGATTTGAAAATCAGCCGGATGTAAAGACATTTCTGAAGTTCCTGTATGAAAAAGAGAGTATGGCAATCCTTCGTCATTACGGAATCTGATGCTCGACAGTATCAGTACTCTTTTTCGGCAGGATATTGCTGATCCTGTTATGCTCAGCTTGAATACCGCAGCGATAACCTTACCTCTTCACCTTGTTGCGGGCGTCCTTTCGGGATATTTCCTTTCGGGAAAGAAAAATGTTTTTGGCATAATTGCTGATGCTATTATCACCCTCCCTCTTGTTTTTCCTCCTATTGCGACCGGTTTTCTGCTTCTTCTCCTTCTTGGAAGAAACGGGTGGATAGGAGCCTCACTTCTGGCGCTTGGAACCGAAATCATTTTCAGCAGGAACGGGGTGTTTATTGCTTCATTCATAGCGGGGCTGCCACTGGTAGTGAAATCGGTTCAGGCGGCTATTGCAGCAATGAGTCCATCACTTTCAGAGGCGGCATGGACACTTGGAAAAAGCAGGTTTGAGACATATCTCTTTGTTGTCCTTCCCGCTATCCGGCACTCCGTATTTACCGGACTGATTCTCTCTCTTGGCCGTTCGTTTGGAGAGGTTGGCATTACGCTTATGCTTGGAGGTAATATTGTCGGGAAAACAGAAACTGTCTCACTGGCTATCTATAATGCAGTGTTTGAAGGGAACTTTGAAAAAGCGGCTGTTTTTTCGATACTCCTTGGAGTCATATCGTTTGCCATGTTCTTTGGCTTAAAAAAAATAAGCAAAACATAAAAAAATGAGAGAAGAGGGCTGTCGAAGAACGCTTGACGTTCAACGACAGCCGGATGGAGTAGAAATTTTTCAGGTTCAGTATTTTCTTATCAGAGATGTTGTAAGGGTTATGCTTTCATTTTGGCATCCAACCTACTTGAAGACAAACCCGTATTTGCTGAGAACCGATTTTGCCTCATCGCCCTGCAGGAAGGCATGGAAAGCTTTTACCTCGTCGCTCTTTGCTCCTTTGATGGTAATTGCCATCGGGTAAACAACTCTTGGATAGAGTTCCTGTGGTACTGCAAAGAGCAGCTTGGACTTTTTAGCCAGAAGGGCATCGGTTTTATAGACAAAAGCACCATCAACTTCACCCAGCTCCGCATACATAAGGCACTCTCGGACATCTTTGGCCATGACGAGCTTGTTTGTAAGCTGAGCGGCGATGCCGACTTTTGTCATTGCGGCCATTGCATATTCGCCTGCAGGAACACTTTTAGGACTTCCGATGGCAATCTTATCCAATTTCAGAAGGTCCTTCATCGAGATTACTTTTTTACTCGTTGTTCCTGTAAAGACAAGCGAGTTATAGGTGAAGGTCTTGATGCTTGAAGCATCAACAAGTTTTTTGTTGTTCAGATAATCCACCCATTCAGTGTTTGCGGAAATAAACAGATCGGCAGGAGCACCGTTTTCGATCTGACTGGCCAGGGCTCCTGAAGGGCCAAAGTTTTTCAGAAAAACAGTGCCAGGATGTTTTGCCGTGTAGCTTGCCGTCAGCTCACTGATAACATCTTTAAGACTTGCCGCTACTGAAAGGTTCAGCTCGCTGGACATGGCAGTCGTGGCCATCATAATGAGAGCGAAACATAACACGGAGATCTTCTTCATTGCCTGAATCATTGTTGTGTTCATATTTGTTCTGTTTAAGTTACGATGCTTGTATTTTAATACCGGCAGTTAGAGATGTTATTCTCTGTTCGTTATGACATAATCTATATATCGGAAATAAAAAGCAAGGCTTTTTTAAAAAGCCCCATTTACGGACGAGAGCCGCACCAAAAATAAAAATTAAATAAATAATACAAAACAGCTTATATTCATTATTTATTAATGCAAATAAATAATAATTCATTATTATTTATAGATAAAACTATTTTTTACGTTTTTTATTACGGCTTTTATCGTATCTTACTTTTGTGATAAAATAAGCTTTTTTTGCTCTTCGTTATATATGTATTGTCATAATGCTTGTTCGACATCATCCATTTATCCAAGCCACTGCGGTGATGGCATATAGAAACTGGAGGAACTCTTTTTTTTGGATATCGTTATTACTGTTATGATATAGCGGTTACCCCCCACAAAAACCTGCGGAGGTGCTTGAATTTGAGGAACTGACAACCATGCTCGATACCGAGCTGCACAAAGGTCTGCGTTACGATGTTTTTCAAAACTGTTAAAGAACAGCTATGAATACTAAAACTGCGAAGCATGTACACTTCTGCACCATAAAAGAGTTTAAGGTATCTCCATTGCATCCAGGAGCAGTATGCCATTCTGAGATACTGTCACCTTTATTTTCGATGAGTAAAGTGGTTTCTGAGAGTGAAAACCTGTCAGACACGCTCTCTATTCTTCTGAAAATAATGAAAGATGATATGGGGGTGGAAAGAGGAATGGTCAGCCTCTTTAATAGCAGAACAGGGAAAATATTTATTCACGACAGTATTGGGCTGACGAAAGAAGAAGAGACGCGAGGAGTCTACTCGATTGGGGAAGGTATTACAGGAAAAGTTGTGGAAACCGGAGAGAAAATTGTCGTTCCGCTTATCAGCGAAGAGCCTATGTTTCTCAATAGAACCAGAAGTTTATCCAAACTTCAATATTCAGAACGCTCTTTCGTCTGCATCCCTATTGTGCGTGGAAAAAAAGTATTGGGTGCCATCAGTGTGGAACGCTTTTGTGACCACCATGAGTTACTGCATTACGATGTCGAGATACTTGGCGTTATTGCCGCAATGATAGCTCAGGCCGTTGAACTCTATCTGCTTGAGAATGAGGATAAAACATTCCTGAAAATGGAAAACGAACGATTGCGGAATGCCCTGAAGGAAAAGTTTCATCCCTCAAATATCATCGGCAATTCAAAACCCATGCTCGAAGTTTATGCCCTGATCAATAAAATCACCAAAACACGGTCGACAGTATTGATTCTTGGGGAGAGCGGTGTCGGCAAAGAACTTGTTGCCAGTGCTATTCATTACAATAGCCCTGAAGCAAATGAAGCATTTGTGAAATTCAATTGTGCCGCCTTACCCGAAAGCGTTATAGAAAGCGAGCTTTTTGGTCACGAAAAAGGAGCTTTTACAGGGGCAGACAAAACAAGAAAAGGACGATTTGAAGATGCTGACGGGGGAACAATTTTTCTGGATGAAGTCGGGGAGCTGACCTTGCCAATGCAGGCAAAGTTGTTGCGGGTTTTACAGGAAAGGACGTTTGAGCATGTCGGCGGGAACAAGCCGATTACGGTAGATATTCGCGTCATAGCTGCGACAAACCGCGATTTGATCAAGATGGTGGAAGACGGAACATTCAGGGAAGATCTTTACTATCGGTTAAACATCTTTCCTATTATCATTCCCACACTGCGTGAAAGGAAAGGTGACATTATCACCCTCGCAGAGTATTTTGTTGCCCATTTTGTCAAAAAATTCGGGAAGGAAACCAAACGGCTTGCAACCGCAGTGCAAGAGATGCTGCTTGCTTATGCATGGCCTGGCAATATCCGGGAGCTTGAAAACGTCATGGAAAGAGCTGTAATTCTTTCCGAAGATACGGTCATCCATACCGACGACCTTCCCTTGTCACTGCAAACTCCAGTTCTTTCGACCACTGTTACGCAAAAAAGTCTACCTGCAAAACTGGATACTATTGAATATGAAATGATAATAGAAGCACTGTCGAGTCAAAAAGGGCACATATCACATGCTGCTGAGAAATTAGGTCTCACCCGAAGGGTATTAAGCTTGAAAATGCAGCAGTTCGGAATAAATTATAGAAAGTACCGCTAAGGAGTGCCTGATAACTTATGAAAGGCTTAACAACCAAACCGCAGGTATAATGAACATGTCTGGCAGTTTATGTGCCGCCACTGAAAACAAAGTTGGAGTTGTATTGATTCATGGTAAATGGGGGAACCCATCACAGTTCAATTCCTTGGCCAAATTGATGAAAAACAAGGGGTATATGGTTCTTACACCATTGATGCCATGGAGTAAAGTCAGGGGATATGATGTCGATTATTCGGCAGCATTAGAGATTGTAACCGGCAATATTCAGGAATTACGAAACAGCGGCTCTACCGTCATCGTTTTGGCCGGACACAGTAAGGGAGCAAATGCAGCTATAGCATATACCGCCTATGGCCCGGAAAAAATTGATGCCGTTATAGCTATAGCTCCCGGACATATGCCTGAAATAGCTCGTTACCAAGAGAGCATCCAGTCAAGCATCAATAAAGCCAAGGAGATGATTGATAGCGGAAGAGGCGACGAGCGGGCATTATTTACACACAGAAATAATGGCAGATATGCTGATATCACCATGACTGCCGCTACGTATTTCAGTTATTACGACCCTGAAGGTATGGCATCAATGCCTCTGTCGACATTGAAAATCACTCCAGGAATTCCGCTTATCTGGATATTGGCAGGGGCAACAGATGTTCTCTATGATAAAGGCAGGGATTATGTTTTTGAAAAATGGCCCCAGCATCCGCTTAATAAATATCTTGTCTTGCATTCAAATCACATGGAGGCACCTGATGATGCAAAGGAAGAAGTATTACGGTGGATAGAAGCTTTGCACATTCAGCAATAAGAGGCAATAGATATATCTCTGAGTCACAAGGCATTTCACTCTGCATAACCCTTCACACATAATACATTTATGTGGTTTATTGCCGGTTTTCTTCAGGAATGTCGTCATTTACTGCAAAGATATAGTGTACGACCAGCGGCTAAACCTTTTCTTAAAAAAACAACATCGTATTAACAGCCCAAAACCCTTCTGTATCAAGGCCTTGAGTAGTCTTCCCTCCTCTCTTTCATAATAATTGGCCTGACATATAAAGCTTGGCTCGGTTCTTGCAGCATGTAATGATAATGATTCAGGGCTTTGACTCTGTATTCCTGAATATCTGATGACAAACGCATCGAAAACCTAAAAAAGTACGAAAATGAGAAAAGTTGCTATTTACGGAAAAGGTGGTATCGGCAAGTCAACAACGACTCAAAACACGGTTGCCGGTCTTGCGGAAATGGGTAAGAAAGTCATGGTTATCGGCTGTGACCCCAAAGCTGACTCAACCCGTCTGCTTCTTGGTGGACTTCAGCAGAAAACTGTTCTTGATACCCTTCGCGAGGAAGGTGAAGAAGTTGAACTCGAAGATATCATCAAACCTGGATACAGAAACACCCGCTGCACCGAATCCGGTGGCCCTGAGCCAGGTGTAGGCTGCGCTGGTCGCGGTATTATCACATCGGTAAACTTACTCGAACAGCTTGGCGCTTTCGATGACGAATGGGATTTAGACTATGTGTTCTACGATGTTCTCGGTGACGTTGTCTGCGGTGGATTCGCCATGCCGATCCGCGATGGTAAAGCTGAGGAGATCTATATCGTCTGTTCGGGTGAAATGATGGCCATGTATGCAGCCAACAACATCTGTAAAGGTATTCTGAAGTATGCTGATACCGGTGGAGTTCGTCTCGGTGGCCTTATCTGCAACAGCCGTAATGTTGACAACGAACGCCAGATGATTGAGGAACTTGCCAAAAAGATCGGCACCCAGATGATTCATTTTGTGCCTCGCAACAATTTTGTTCAGCGCGCTGAGATCAACCGTCAGACCGTTATTGAGTTTGATCCGACTCACGTACAGGCAGATGAATACCGGGCTCTTGCAAATAAGATTAATGACAACAAGATGTTCGTCATCCC
>CAINOC010000026.1 GCA_903851385.1 uncultured Chlorobiaceae bacterium
GTTATATTGATATTTCAAGATCGAAAATATTTGAAAATTTCAGTGAATCCTTGATCAAAAGCGTAATAACCCCTGATTATAAGCATTGTTGACTGAAAAAAGGTGTTACAGGGTACCCTCAGACAGAAACCAGCTCCAAACTTCGTTTTCCGAAATCCACTATGCGTAGCGTCATCAACCACCAAATGATGTTTGGTCGTACCGATATTTCTGCCATTGTTTTTGATAAAAAATGCCGTGATGATATGCCGAAAATCTTGCGAGGGCTTCAAGGCATATACACCAACGAGGAGTTACGTAAACGAGTTTTTGCCATTCTTGAAGAGGTTCGTCCTGACCGGAAAAAAGGAAACGGGAAAGCTGATGCGAATACCGGGCGTCCCGGCATGGAGCAATGGGCAATCCTAGTGCTTGGTGTTGTTCGATTGGAACTCAATCTTGATTACGATCGGCTTCATGATTTGGTCAATCACCACGATACACTTCGCCAGATGCTTGGCCATAACGACTGGACTGATAAGACTGCTTACGAGCTTCAGACCATCAAGGATAACGTCCGCCTGTTTACCCCTGAATTGCTTGATCGAATCAACCATGAAGTGGTGCTTGCAGGTCATGCCCTGGTAAAAAAAAAGCGCAGGAAAATCTTATCCCTCTAACGGCTCGAGGTGATTCGTTTGTGGTTGAAACCAACGTTCACTTTCCTGCCGATACCAGCCAGTTGTTCGATGCCATTCGCAAAACGATTGAGGTGATTGCAACATTGTCCGCGCTGCAAGGTTCAACCGAGTGGCGTCAGTTTGCTCACAACATTCGAAGAATAAAAAGAGCGCTTCGTGTTGTGCAAAAGCTCAAGAACTCGACATCCAAAAAGCCGGAAAAGAAAGCGCTCAAAGAGCAGGCAATAAAGCAGGCACACCGAGATTATCTTGCCGCAGTTCTCATGCAGTTACAACGGGCTGTGAGCACTGGCGCAGAACTTGGTGGCCGCAATCCCTTACTGCTCAGCAAGCTGAATCACTATGTTGCTCATGCGGAAGTACAAATGGATCAGATTCGTCGTCGGGTACTCAACGAAGAGATTATTCCCCATGCCGAGAAAGTATTTTCCATTTTCCAGCCACACACCGAATGGATCAGTAAAGGAAAGGCAGGCGTACCGGTTGAGTTGGGATTAAAAGTCTGTGTTATCGAAGATCAGTACCGTTTCATCCTGCATCATCAGGTGATGGAAAACGTCACCGATAGCGACATTGCCATCTCCATTATTGAAGAGACCAGAAAGCGTTTTCCAAACTTGAGAGCTATCAGCTACGACAAGGGGTTTCATAGCCCAGAGAACCAGATTGGACTGAAAAAGCTTCTCGAAAAAGTGGTTTTGCCAAAAAAAGGCAAACTCTCAAAAATCGACAAAGCTCATGAATCCGAACCGGAATTCAGGAAATTGAGAAAACAGCACTCGGCTGTCGAATCGGCAATCAATGCTCTTGAGGTGCATGGGCTGGATATATGTCTCGATCATGGTATCAAAGGATTCAAGCGCTACGTCGCCCTTGCGGTGTTGGCTCGCAACATTCACCGTTTCGGAGTACTCTTGTCACATCAGGATGCCAAAAGACATCGGGGACCGTACAAAAAAGCGGCCTGATTTCTCTCCGAAAAAGGTGTTTTTCACAAATTCGCAGGGATGAATACGTCCGTGATGAAGCTTTTTGACGTACAATTCAGTAGTTCGCTCTTGGGAAATCCTGATAAACGCAAAAAAGTCTCTGCTGAGTCAAAAATAAACAGCTTTTGATCGTGATGGTGTTCTCAGATTTTCAAAAATCAGAGGTTTTCTGTCAGGCACTA
>CAINOC010000027.1 GCA_903851385.1 uncultured Chlorobiaceae bacterium
GGGCTTGCGGACTACTTTATTCAAGGCCTCCCCGACAAAAGTTTTGGAATGAGAGTTTGGGTTTCTGTGGATGTGGACAAACGCAAGGAGTGCGTGCAGAGGCGCAAGTTTGTGAAGCTATACATGAAAGCCATTGAACGAATGGAGAAAAGAGAGAAGGACAAAGAGATTAACAGGCAGATATGTCTGGGAGTCAAGGAGGTTATCAAGACAGAACACCCGCAAAGGTTCATGAAGAAGGAGGATCGTTCCCCTAGCTCAACAACGATGCATAACATGCAGGATGAGGGTGTTACCGCCAGGTCTGGTAGGGACCTGGCCTCCGACGAGGAGGTTGAAATAGTATTCCGCCGGGAACAGGAGGGGGAAGACCTAATTTCAGACATCGAGCAAGAAGCAGGAGACGACGATGTTGACCGGTCTACCCTCCATGTGACTTTCGAGGACCTTTCGCAGTTAGCCAATGCTCTACAGCCTTCCGACACGAAGAAGGTTGGGGTGTGTTACGACATGCTTTACAGGGGGAAGTGTGAAAAGAAAGAGTGTCCCTATAGTCACAAGGACGAGGACCTTCGGAAAGCCAAGGAGCTCAAAGCCCTACGGCTTGACACGCCAGCTAAGTCGCCCGATCGCTCGGGCTCAGCTGGGAGACTCCCAAACCAGGCCCTTAGGAGGTCCTGAGTCGTTGGGGCCACAGTGGAGGCTGTGGTCCCTCGACTAATACATGACCCTGGTATTGGAGACCAAGATCTCGTGGAAGACCTGTTGGCGGCTATCGGAGGGAGCCTAGATAAGGCTAGGTCAATCACACATGGTATAATGCAAGTAGACAAAGGAGAGGTTAGGTTAGCTTCGATTTTATTTGATACGGGGGCGCTGCACAGGTCCTACATAAGTAAGGAATTGGTAGACAAGCACCGTGAGGCGTGGGCAAGTAGTTTAGTGCCAGTAGAGTCATTAGTTAGGTTAGCAGACCAACAGACGGTCTTAGGTTCAAAGGAGGAGCTCAGAGCTCGTGTAATAATAGCAGGGCAGGGAGCAGAAGAGTTCACCGCTGATTTAGACCTTGTAGTATGGTCGATGCCTGGAATGGACATGATTATTGGGCTTCCAGACATCACCGCTCACTTCAGGGACAAGATGATTCAGATGATCTCAAGTTTAGAAGAATTGACGACTGACATTGTGCCAGGCGCATTGTTTCAGTGGTCAGAGGGCATTCGGGAAGAAGCCGAGGAGGAGCTGCAGACCGAGGTCCCTTGTTCATTCACAGAGGCCCTCAACTTCATGGAGGTATCTTACGAGGAGTCTATGAAGGTGTATGAAGGTAGTCTTGACAAACACATAGGGGAGCTCTTGAAGGACTCGGAACGGCTCCGTCGCATTTTATCCTCCGAAACGGCAAAGCAGGTATTCGTACCCCGGGAGTGGACAGGAATTCAGGGTTTTCCCGCTCTCGATCTCAAATTTAAACCCAATTTCCCGGAGTCGCACCGGATCAGATCCAGACCGGTAAATCCCAAGTTATACGAGCATGCGCAGAAGGAATTCGATCGCCTGATGAAATACATGTATATGGAGTCAGTTTCCCCGTGGGCCTCACCGCTGGTTATAGCGCCGAAGGCAACTGCTCCATTCATACGATTTTGCGGGGACTACCGTTGGCTAAATGAAATGGTGGTATTGCCTCAAGCGTATATTCCACACGTGCAGCACGAAATCGAGAAAGCAATGGGTTTCACTTTCTTCTTGGACATTGATATGACCAACAGTTTCCATCAAATGGTACTGAGTGCTGAAACAAGCAGAAGGTTGGCTGTGCAGACACCGTGGGGGTTAGTTCAACCACGATTTTTACCCGAGGGGGTGAGCCCAGCGTCAGGGTATTTGCAGTCATATGTCATGGAGATGTTTAAGGATTTTTCAGAGTGGTCAATAGTCATTTTCGATAACCTTCTGCTCCTGGCACATAATGAGGAGGACGCCTGTGACAAGCTGGAGCGGTTCCTGCAGCGTTGCGCGGAGAGGAATGTTATCCTCAAGATGCAGAAGACATGGCTAGGCTTCACGTCAGTTAAGTTTTTCGGATATAAAGTCAGCTTCGGAAAGTATGAAATGGATGAAGAACGCAAGAAGGCCATATCCGAGTACACCATGCCCACCACGCAGAAGGGCATGCAACGGTTTTTGGGGGCTGCTTTGTTTTTCAAGAGCTTTGTCCCAGACTACTCGCGTATCTCGGCACCGCTTAACGAAATGACCCACAAGGATTTTAATTGGAGTGAATCCACCTGGAAGAAGGGCTACAAGCAGAGTTTCGAAGAGCTCAAGTCTGCACTGGTCCAGTCTACGGCCAACCATTTTCCGGACTATGATTTGCCCTGGGTACTCCGGGTTGATGCTTCCGACGTCGCTGTGGGGGCGGTACTGTTTCAGGAAAGAACTAGCATCGTGGGGGTGACCACGCATGAACCCATCGCTTTTGCCAGTTCCAAGTTCACTGCAACTGCTTTCAAATGGGATGCATTTAAGAAGGAGGCCTATGCAGCATACTTCGGGGTCCACTACTTCGCGTACTATCTGAGGGGCAAGCCTTTCATACTGGAGACGGATCACCGCAATCTACTTTGGATTGAGAAGTCCGAGGTGCCTATCGTGGTACGCTGGCGAGTGTATCTGCAGTCATTTGTCCTGTACGTACGGCATATCCCTGGGACGCAGAATCGAGTGGCCGACTGGCTGTCGCGCATGGAACGATATTTTGACAGCGAGGCGGCGCGTCTGCACATGTCACTGGAGCACACTGATATTAGCACACTTTTGCACATGGCTCTATACCCTGAAGATTCGCACGTAGTCAGGGACCCAGGAGTCAAGAATGGGGAGAAGCCTGAGGTCGTCTTAGACCCGGAGCCGGTTGCTTCGGACCACCTTCAGCCTTCGGAGTCCACGTCCATGCCCGAAGGACTAAATATTGGCTTACCACTTCAGCAATCCGGCGACACCTTACTCGCACCGGCACGGCTGCAACCTGAGGACCTTTTGCGCAAGGTGCACGGAGGTAGAAGCCTACACTGTGGCGCACGGCGCACCTGGTTGTTGCTGAACAAGCAATTCCCTGGTCACCGTATTCCGTACCGTTTTGTCCAAGACTTCATCAGTAGCTGTGCGATATGCCAGAAAGACCGTCTAGGCATGACGGATTATCTACAGCCTGTCATTCGACACATCAAGCCACCACACCAACGCTCTAGGGTGGGTGTGGATAGACTTACAGTCACTCCAGCGGATAAGCAGGGTAATACCACCCTCATAGTGGTAGTGGAGCATTACACCAAGCACGTAGTGGTGTACCCCACCAAGGAGTACACAGCCCAGTCGTTGGCGCTAGCATTGTTTCAATACTTTACAACCTTCGGAGTTTTCGAGGAGGTTTGGACTGACCCCGGTTCCGACATGATGAGCGATATGGTCCAACAACTCAACGCCTGGCTGGGCATCCGCCATGTGGTTTCACTCGTCGACCGCCATGAGTCAAACGGCGTTGAGGGCACAAACAAACAACTGCTTCGTCACTTAAAGGCCCTGGTTCACGACGAACGCCTGGTACAGCGCTGGTCGGACCCTACGATTGTTTGTTTAATTACCTTCGCTCTCAATGATGCCATCAACTCGGAAACCGGGGTACGTCCGTTCGATGCTAAGTTTGGCAGTGAGGATGGGCCGTACTTGCAGCTCCCTAACTCGTTGGTTTCAAGTGAGATAACCCACGCATGGGTACGGGCCTTAGATGCAGATTTGAAGCACATTCGTGCTACTTCGAGCAAGTTCCAGGCCGACTTGATCACCCAGCGTCTCGCTGCTACCCCGGAAGAGTCCCAGAACGTGTTCCAGCCCGGTGACCTTGTTCTTTTTCAACTGAACCCTGGCAATTCCTTACCGACCAAGCTGTCTTCACCTTTTCTGGGTCCGTATCGAGTGATCCAACAGCACAAGAACGACGTCGAGTGCAAGCATCTCGTCATGGGTAGCATAAAGTGGTTTCACGTAACACGAGTCAAGCTTTTTCATGGGTCAGAGGACGACGGTTTCACGGCTGCGCTATTAGACGCGGATCAGCATGTAATTAAGCAGGTTCTGCTCTGGAAAGGAGATCCACTGAAGCGCACCTCGATGGAGTTTAAAGTCGAGTTTGCTGATGGTGATGTGTTATGGCTGCCTTACTCCAAGGATCTGGATGACTCGGTACCATACGGTGACTTTATCGAGGCTTATCCTTACCTCTACCCCTTACGGTTCAAGGCATCACTATGTAACAAGCAGATCAACGCTATGCGCCGAAAACCCATCACTAGTGTTCAGCCTGAAGACATCGTTTATGTGGAGCTTCGGTGCGCCTTCGGCTTAGAGTGGTACGATACCTTGCCAATACCGGACAAGTACGAGGTATTGTATGTGCTTACCGTACAGTATGTAAAATGGAGAGATCGCACCCATAGGCATATACAGCCTAAGGTTTTGGTGCTAGATGAGGTCATGCGTGACTGGGACGCTTACGATGTATTCAGCTATGGCAGCGCCAAGGAGCTGGCGGCCAATATGGTGCTAATTGATGAGGTTTTTGTTGTGAAGTACCCTGATATCATAAATCCGAGCAACCGGGAGCGGCTGCTCCACCTATATTCTTAGGGTCCTCATAGACCCACTGATCAGAAGGTATACGTATCGGGATCTAAGCTGTA
>CAINOC010000028.1 GCA_903851385.1 uncultured Chlorobiaceae bacterium
AAGCTTATTGCCTGAACAATTGAAATTCCCTTTCACTTTTTTAGGTGCTCCCGTAAGTGAAGTCAACTGATTCATTGAACAATCAAAATTTCCCTTGACTTTTTCAGGAGATCTTTTGAGTGACGTAAGCATGTTGTTGGAACACTCAAATCCTTCAACCTCTTCTGGTGAGCCTTTAAGAGAAGTAAGATGGTTACACGAGCAAATGAAACTTCCTTTAACCTTCTTGGGCGATCCCTTGAGAGAGGCTAGCTGATTTCCTGAACAATCAAAATTTCCGGAAACTTCACGAGGTGCGCCTTCAAGTGAAAGCAATTGGTTCCCGGAACAGGAAAAATCTCCGAAAATGACTTCTGGTGAATTTTTGAGAGTGATAAGATGATTGTATGAACAATCATAATCACCACCAACTATCTTTGGCGAACTATCAAGGGTTTCCAACTGGTTTCTCGAACAATTGAAATCTCCTTCAACAAGTTCAGGACCGCCAGCAAGAATCGTCCCAACACTTGAGACGATCGCTTCTTTCAATGACTTCAATTTGTTTCCTGAACAGGAAAAATCACCCATAATAAAAACCGGGCACCCTCCAAGTGAGGCCAAGTGATTATTTGAGCAATCATAATCACTTTTAACTTCCTCCGGGCCACCTTCCAGTGTTGTCAGTTGGTTCGATGAACAATTAAAATCCCCTTTGATCTTTTTAGGAGCTCCGGCAAGTGATGTCAGTTTATTTCCCGAACAATTGAAATTTCCCTTGACTTTCTCAGGACAGCCTTCAAGTGAGGTTAATCCCTTATTCGAACAATCAATGTCGCCACTATAATCAATGTCGCCCATGACATCGGCAAAGGATAGTTGTGTAACTTTTTTAGCCATAATGATATCAGAGTAAATATATCCGTAATAACGCTTGTCTTTTTAATTTTAAACAAACGTAATGAATCAGCAAAACATTACTTTGCGAGGTCTTCGTAATCATCTTTATGATGAATAATTTCACCGCTCACCAGATAAATAACCTCTTGAGCAATCTTTGATGCATGGTCGGCCATACGCTCGATATACCTGGAAATGCTTAAAGCATCAGCAAGCTGTTCAACATCTGCGTCCTGGCTTTTCATTAACGTTGTGGCCTTGTTAAAAACAAAGCGATGCATTGCATCAATCTTTTCATCATGAGCACAAACCTCTTCAGCGAGAGCGCGGTCTTGTAAGACAAATGCATCAATTGACTTTTTAACCATGTCACCTGTGTGCATACTCATCTTCTCAAACTCCAGTGTTTCAAGCAGTTCCGGAGGTAATTCCAGCATGAGATCAATAATATGGAGAGAGAGTTCACCGATACGCACAAGATCATCGTTGATCATAAGAATTGTAACTATGGTACGCAAATCCTTTGCCACAGGATGATGCATTGCCAGAAACGCAATACAGCGCTCCTCAAGGTCAATTTCTTCGCTATCAATCTCTTTTTCCGCTAGCTTGATGTTGGGAACACCGTTTGCGTCATGATATTTAACTGCACGCAGTGCCGAAAATAAATTCCCGACGACTTTATCAGAGATGTCAACAAGAACCAGAGAGAGTTCTTTTATATAAAGATGAACAGGCCTGTCAGGCATAAAAAAGGGTTTGTAAAAATTGTTATAGACCGAAACAGTTCCTACTGCTACGCACTCAATTTACACTCTTTCAAAATGCGAGCAAAACTCTAGAGGTTGCTCAGTACCTTTGGAGAGATGATTACAGCGAAATTTGCATAAATGTAACAAGGGCTCTCTTGTCATGGTCAGGATAAATCGGTAAAATTTATTGTTGAAATATCAAGGTGTTGTGTGTGTTATACATATCTGTTTTTACTTGCTGACTAACCAATTAACTGGGAGCAACCATGGCAAAAGGATCGAACAACACTGATGTATTGGCGCGGGAGTTTTACGAGAAAGTTGTTTCAGCCTCTGAACAACAGCAAGACGAGATCAGACTTGCAGCTTACTATCTTTGGGAATCGAAAGGAAGAAACAATGGCTCAGATGTCGAAGACTGGATTGAAGCAGTAGAGCTTGTAAGCGACTGATTCCTGGTAGTATTGATCGCTCCGACAAAGGTCACTCAACCTTGGGTGGCCTTTGTTATCTTACTGTCCCCGATGAAGCTGATGAATTGCGTCATCATTTTCTCTCATCATTGTCATTCCGAACTCCTGAGAGGAATCTATCAAAATGTCATTCCGATTCCTCCTCCATGTCATCCCGAAGAATTGAGGGATCTCTCTTTTTTCGCGATTGTCTCTTGACTCTGGCCTGAGTCCACTCCACTCAAAACTATTCGATTATGAAAAAGGGTATATGGAATGAAATTGTTTGCCGTCTGGCAGACAAGGGAATAACTGAAGATCATGCAGCACTTTATATCCCGCACTTTCAGACTGGTGATGATAATGAGTTGAACCCATTGGAGTGGCACTCCCTTATACAACTCCTTTATGATGAAGCAGAAAAGCGCGGGTTGGATGAGGCTGTTGAGACCGCATACATAGAACGGAGTTATAAAGAGTAAATTAATACTCCATCCTTCCTGTTACATGTTTGAAAACAATAGCGTCATGGGGGTAGATGTATCGATCAGCGCGATATATTTGTACATCATTTTTCACTGTCTCGGAAAAAAACAACATAAAATATTGAGCCAATGACTGCCCTATCAATATGGCCGAAGACGATCAATGAAGCCGTAGAGCTGATGGTCGATACCATGACCGACGTCGATAAAAGTGAACTTCTTAATACTAAAAAAGAAGACCTCTCCCGCTTCCATTATACTCTGGGTATGCTTATCTGCGGATGGTTCGGGCTCTATAACGGCAACAACACCCTGCTCGAATCCTGCGCCAATACCCGGAAGAATGAGATTGAGCGCCTCCTGATTCTCAACGACCCCGAAGAGGCCTCGATGATCATTATGGAAGCAATATGGAAAAAGCTGAGGGCAGACATGAAAGTTCCTGTATAAGCTGCCGACAACCAAATATAGTTTACACATGACCGTAGAACCCACTTGGCCGAACTCAATCGATGAAGCGGCAGAAAGCATCATAACCGCCGTAAGCCGGGACGAAAAGAGTGACATCCGGGTCAGTGAAGAGGATGAGATTCTTTGTGATGAAGTCTGGAAGCAGTTGAGTGCTGTCACTTGGTGAAGGGCGCGTATGCAATCGTACCAAAACAGTTATGACTATATTCCTCACCAGTGTCGACACTCTTTATAATTCATTAGAGCATTTTTGGGAGCATAAACGCACATCCCGAACCACAGCCAATGTGCTCATCATTGCTTTTCTCGTAACACTGATTCTTATAGAACTTCGCCGTCAGGGATGGGTACCGGAAACACTCGGGGCAATTTTACCATCAAACCACTATTACGCAATCAATGTTGCGTTTTCCATGCTGCTTGGTCTTGAAATTCTCGGATTGATTTTCAGCCTTTCCAACTCGGTTTCAGATTCGATCGGCAAGCAGTTTGAGATCCTTTCGCTCATTTTACTCCGCCACTCTTTTAATGAATTTATCTACTTCAACGAGCCTCTCAAGTGGGTGGAGGCATCAAAGCCTGTCCTTCATATCCTTTCCAATGCAGGAGGCGGCCTGCTGATTTTTCTCATGATCAGCCTCTATTACAATCTTCAGCACCACCGAGCCATGACGCAGAGCACTGTTGTCACAGCCGACTTTATTGCATCAAAAAAGCTTGTTGCGCTTCTGCTGTTGTTCATTTTCAGCGGAATTAGCATCACCGACGCCTATTTATATCTGAATAACCGACCAACATTCGATTTCTTTGCAATATTCTATACGGTTCTTGTTTTCAGCGATGTACTGCTGGTGCTGGTATCATTGCGCTACTGCTCAAGCTATCAAACCGTTTTTCGTAACTCCGGTTTTGCCGTTGCCACCGTCGTTGTCCGCTTAGCACTGACGGCTCCGCCATTCATTAATGTCCTCCTCGGAGTCGGAGCCATGGCCTTCGCAATCTCACTGACCCTGGCCTACAACCGCTTCGAAACAACTCAAACCGCAAATCCCTGAGACCCTCCATTTGTCATCCCGAAACGGAGTGAGGGGATCTCCTCTCCTTACCAACCCGTCAATTATAAGTCCTATTCTTTTTCATTGTTTTATATTTCAATATTTCAAATAATATTGTATTATAAAGCATGAAAAAAATCACAGCAACAGCAATATTTGAATCGCTCTCATCCGGAGTCAGGCTGGATGTCTATAGATTACTCGTCAAGAAAGGCCCTGAAGGGATGGTGGCAGGCGATATTGGTTCAGCGCTTGACGTACCCCCTACAAATCTGTCGTTTCACCTTAAAACACTTACTCATACGGGCCTCCTTACCGTGGAGCAGGAAGGTCGCTTTCAGCGATACCGGGCCAACCTCCCGCTAATGATGGAGTTGATTGCCTATCTCACAGAGGAGTGCTGTGGCGGTAATCCTGGAGAGTGCGGCGATTTCAGTGCACAATCAATTTGTCCTCAGTGCATTGAGTAGTCAGACCAATAATGAATTTCTAATCCATTTTTCGTTTACCATGAAGAAATCAGTTCTCATTCTCTGTACCGGCAACTCTTGTCGCAGCCAGATGGCCGAAGGTTTTCTCCGTTCATTTGGCAGTTCGTTCGATGTCTATTCTGCTGGCACGAAACCCGCAGACTCTGTTCATCCGCTTGCCGTAAAGGTGATGCTCGAAGAGTGGATCGATATCAGTTTATATAAACCAAAAAGCGTTGACGAATTTCTCCAGAGACCATTCGACTATGTCATAACGGTTTGTGATTCTGCAAAAGAGTCCTGCCCGCTCTTTACCGGGCAAGTTGAGCATCGGCTGCATATCGGGTTTGACGATCCTGCTGAAGTCACGGGCACAAAGGAAGAAAAACTTGCAGTGTTCCGGCGGGTGCGCAACGAAATCAACCTGCGCTTCCGTCAGTTTTATAACGATAATTTAAACAGCAAATAACCCTAATGAGCATAGCAGTAAAACAGCTCTCATTTCTTGACCGTTACCTGACCCTCTGGATTTTTCTTGCCATGGCGGTTGGGGTACTGTCCGGCTATATATTTCCTGGTATTCCAGGGTTCTGGAATCTTTTTCAGTCAGGCACAACAAATATTCTTATAGCTGCAGGGCTCATTGTCATGATGTACCCACCGCTGGCAAAGGTAAAGTATGAGGAGCTGGGCGATGTGTTTCGCAACACAAAAGTGCTTGCCCTCTCTCTGGTGCAGAACTGGGTGATCGGACCTGTTCTCATGTTTGTCCTGGCGGTGCTTCTGCTCTCCGATATGCCTCACTACATGGCAGGCCTCATCATGATTGGCCTTGCCCGCTGCATTGCCATGGTCATTGTCTGGAACGAACTTGCCAAAGGAGACACGGAGTATGCTGCCGGGCTTGTCGCATTCAACTCGGTCTTTCAGGTACTCTTTTTTCCTCTCTATGCGTGGATCTTTTTGACGGTACTTCCAAAGTGGCTGGGTCTGACCTCATTTGCTGTTGATATCTCAATCGCCGACATTGCCACTTCAGTCTTTATCTATCTTGGTATTCCCTTTATTGCAGGCTTCCTGACCCGTTTTTTCATGCTTCGCCTGAAAGGTAAGGAGTGGTATGAGCAGGAGTTCATTCCCCGCATCAGTCCGCTTACGCTTGTTGCCCTGCTTTTCACCATTGTCGTCATGTTTTCACTGAAGGGGGGTTATATCGTAAAAATACCGCTCGATGTGGTGCGTATTGCCATACCTCTCCTGCTCTACTTTGTCATCATGTTTTTTCTTTCCTTCTATATGGGACGCAAGGTTGGTGCAGACTATTCCAAAACAGCAACACTCTCATTTACAGCAGCAAGCAACAACTTTGAGCTCGCCATTGCTGTAGCCATAGCTGTTTTCGGCATCAACTCTGGAGAAGCTTTTGCGGCAGTGATCGGTCCGCTGGTTGAGGTTCCTGCCCTTATTGCACTCGTCAATGTCTCGCTCTGGTTAAGAGGCAAATATTTTGGTGAAACAACAGAAGCCTGAAAGCAACCTGTTAATCAACATTACCTATGCATAAAAAACAAAACGTACTTTTTCTCTGTACCGGCAACTCCTGTCGCAGCCAGATGGCCGAAGGATTGCTTCGGCACCTGGCAGGCGATCGCATCGAAGCTTTAAGTGCAGGGCTTGAGCCGAACAGTGAAGTTCATCCTTTGGCCATACAGGTTATGAAGGAAATTGGTATTGATATCAGCTCTCAGCAACCGAAAGCTGTAGATGTCTACCTTGGAAAAAAAATGATTCACTACCTGATGATTGTGTGCAACAAGGCACAGTCAACCTGCCCACGAATCTGGCCGGGGCTGCCAAATGAAAAACGATATTACTGGCCGGTAAATGATCCGGCGGCGATATCCGGAACAACGGAAGAGCAACTAGCAGTTTTCCGTGAGGTTCGTGACGAACTACAGGATAAAATAAACTCATGGCTTAACGACGTTTCAGCGTCTGAATCATTTAACAGGTAATCAAGGTTTACTATGAAAAAAATAGAGGTATTTGATCCGGCCCTTTGTTGCTCTACCGGTGTGTGTGGTGTCGATGCAGATCAGGCATTGATTACCTTCTCAGCAGATGTAGAATGGGCAAAGCAACATGGCGCCCAGATTGAACGATTCAATCTGGCACAGCAGCCAATGGCTTTTGCTGAAAATCATATTGTAAAAGCATTTCTGGAGCTCTCTGCAGAGGAGGGTCTTCCTCTTATTCTGCTTGATGGCGAAATAGTATTGGCAGGCCTATACCCAAGCCGTACTGAGCTTGCTCGCTGGGCCGACATTTCACCTTCTGACGATAAAACGAAACCCGCGAAGAGTTGTTGCTCCGGCAAAAGCTGCTGCTGAGCACAATCAAACAATACTATGGTATTTCTCAAGCAACCACCACGCTTCCTTTTCTTTACCGGAAAAGGCGGCGTAGGCAAAACCTCCATTGCATGCTCAACAGCCATGCAACTTGCCGATGACGGCAAAAGAGTCCTGCTCGTCAGCACCGACCCGGCATCCAACGTCGGGCAGGTTTTCGGTGTCACTATAGGCAATCAGATTACTGCCATTACTCAAGTGGGACGCCTTTTTGCTTTGGAAATTGATCCCCAGGCAGCAGCTCAGCTCTACCGCGACCGGATCGTGGCACCTGTTCGTGGCTTACTCCCCGAAACCGTAGTCAACAGCATTGAAGAGCAACTTTCGGGAGCCTGCACAACTGAAATTGCAGCTTTCGACGAATTCACCTCGTTACTGACTGATACCGCATTGCATGCCGACTTCGACCATATCATTTTCGACACCGCACCAACCGGCCATACCATCAGGCTGCTGCAGCTTCCTGGTGCCTGGAGCAGCTTTATTGAAGAGGGAAAAGGCGACGCGTCCTGCCTCGGCCCGTTAGCCGGGCTGGCAAAGCAACAAGGGCAGTACAAGGCAGCTGTTGAGGCTTTAGCCAATCCCGTGCATACGCGCATGGTTCTGGTTTCCCGAGCCCAGAATGCAACCTTGCAGGAAGTCGCACGCACCTGCCAGGAGCTTGCTGCCATTGGTATAGCACAACACTATCTTATTATAAACGGCCTTTTGCCCCAGATTGAAACCCTTCAGGATGACCTCGCCAAGGCTATCTTTGCTCGTGAGCAGGCGGCACTCTCAGCAATGCCTCTCATTCTCAAAAAATTACCTTGCGATCATCTCTCTCTCAAGCCCTTCAATCTTGTCGGTCTTGAAGCCTTACGGCAATTACTTACTGAAAACGTTCCATCACAACTCCTCGAAAGAGATCAGCCCATCACCTTCAACGCTCCAGCACTCTCATCACTGGTTGATGAAATCGCAGCCGATAGTCACGGCCTCATCATGTTTATGGGCAAAGGTGGAGTTGGCAAAACTACATTGGCCGCTGCAGTCGCCGTTGAGCTGGCAAATCGAGGCCTTCCGACACACCTGACGACTACCGACCCGGCAGCTCATCTCACCGAAACATTGCGTGGCACAGTGGAAAACCTCATCGTGAGCCGCATTGACCCTGAAAAAGAAACCCAACGCTACCGCGAGCAGGTATTGGAAACCAAAGGCGCTCAGCTCGATGCTGAAGGCTTCGCCCTGCTTCAGGAAGACCTGCGTTCGCCGTGCACAGAAGAAATCGCCGTATTCCAGGCATTCTCACGCATCATTTGTGAGGCGGATAAAAAATTTGTTGTTATAGACACTGCACCCACAGGGCATACACTGCTCCTGCTCGATGCGACCGGTGCATATCACCGCGAAGTTAGCCGTCAGAAGGGCAGCACTGGTTTGCACGAAGCCACACCCATGATGCAGTTGCAAAACCCGAAAGAAACCAAGGTGCTGATTGTCACCTTAGCCGAAACAACACCTGTGCTTGAAGCCCTCAATCTGCAGGCCGACCTGCGTCGGGCCGGCATTGAACCCTGGGGCTGGATTATCAACAACAGTATTGCAGCCGCAACAGAACTCCGCTCCCCCCTCCTCAAACAACGAGCCCAAAATGAAGTCAAAGAAATTGAAACTGTAGCCCATCACCACGCCACTCGTTACGCCGTTATCCCCCTGATGAAACAAGAACCCGTAGGCAAGGAGTCCCTCCGTCATCTTATCATAAGTCAGGCAAGCGCTCCTCTATAGTACCTATAGGGCCTATTCTTCTCCTCTCTTCCCTCAATCCTCTCAGCACTCAGCACTTTCTTTCTCTTCTGTTAAATAATTGTGAACAAAGCTGCACAAAAAAAAATACAGGCCGCCTCTCTGTATATTGGTCAAAAGAAGACCCTGCAGCCTTGCATATAGCCAGAAAAAGTTTCGAGCAAGTTGTGTACGGGCAGTACTTAGTCTGCAATTTTAACGAAGCATAGCTTCAGGAGATTTCACTTTAGAGATGTTAAAAAAAATATCTACATTCACCTTTTATTTAAAAACTAAGGTGAAAAATCGTGATTAATTTTAACAAAAAAATCCTCATTATTGGATTTGGCTCAGTTTCTCAATGTACAGTTCCTATCCTTTTTAAGCACATCAACGTCGATTATTCTCAAGTCACTATTATGGATTTTGAGGATATTCGCGAAAAAGTATCACCTTGGACAGCATTGGGCGTTACATACATTAATCATCAAATAACACCGTATAATTTAGCACAAACCCTTTCGACTTATGTTGTAGAGGGCGATTTGATCATAGATTTAGCGTGGAATATTGATTGTTGTGAAATTCTTCAATGGTGTCATGATCATGGTGTCCTCTATATGAACACCTCGGTAGAAGTGTGGGATCCTTATACAGGGGTTGAGACTCAGCATCCTACCGAAAGAACACTCTACTACCGGCATATGAACATCCGCCGCATGACTTCACAATGGCAGAATAAAGGTGTCACGGCGGTGCTTGAGCATGGCGCCAATCCTGGATTGATATCGCATTTTACCAAACAAGGGTTACTTGATATTGCCGACGCAGTCATTGACCGAAACAAGGTCGGCCCTGCTCAAGCCGAAATTATTAAAGAGCTGGCTGAAAAAAGAATTTTCAATGAACTGGCTATGGCGCTTGGCGTCAAAGTGATTCATTGCTCTGAAAGGGACACTCAAATTTCTGATGTTCCCAAACAGGTTGACGAGTTTGTAAATACATGGAGTGTCGAGGGATTCAGGGAAGAGGGGATGACTACTGCTGAAATGGGGTGGGGAACTCATGAAAAAGAGCTTCCGGAGTTTGCCTATACCCACAAGGAAGGACCTCAAAACCAGATTTGTCTTGCCAAAATGGGTATGAATACCTGGGTCTGCTCCTGGGTGCCTGATTATGATATACGTGGCATGGTAGTCCGCCATGGCGAAGCGTTTACGATTTCCGACTATCTGACTGTCAGTAAAGAGGGGCAAGCCATCTACCGTCCGACGGTACATTACGCCTATTGTCCGAGTGATGCCGCTATTACGTCTCTGCATGAGCTGCGAGGTTATGACTATAAACTTCAGCCAAACTTCAGGATCATGAATGATGAGATCACCAAAGGTTCTGATATTCTTGGTTCATTACTGATGGGCCATTGTTTTAATTCCTGGTGGACAGGCTCAGCCTTGAGCATAGAGCAATCCAGAGCGCTGGAACCTCATCAGAATGCTACCACCATGCAGGTGGCAATATCAGTGGTCGCAGCCTGTATGTGGATGATCGAAAATCCTGACAGGGGTGTTGTTGTACCAGATAATATTGATCATGAGTATATCCTTGGAATTGCAAAACCCTATCTTGGCAACTTCATATCAAAAGCTTCTGATTGGACACCTTTAAAATACAATCCCAACTATTTTGCAGGGTTTAATAACCCTGATATTGATGAAACCGATCCTTGGCAGTTTAAGAACTTCCTTATTACCGATAATGATTAAAACAGTATACAGAATAATGTACCCTCAAAATTTAAAACAATTGGCTCTGGAGCATGGTACTCCGCTGTTTGTGGTAGACCACGACGTTTTGCGAGCTAATTACCGTGAGTTTAAGCAGCATCTTCCAAGGGTCCAGGCCTATTTCGCTGTTAAAGCAAACTCAGACAAAGAAATAGTTGAAACTTTCTATGACGCAGGTGCCAGCTTTGATGTTGCATCAATGCCTGAGTTTCTCAACGTTTATGAAAATATTAAAAGCCTTACACCTGAAGAGCAGCAGGATTTTATCTGGGATAAAATCATCTATGCGAATCCGATAAAGCCAATAGCTACCTTAAAGGAGCTCGACCGTTATAAGCCGCTGGTCACGTTTGATAATGAAGATGAAATAGCGAAAATTGCTACCTATGCACCGAACTCAGGTCTTGTTTTACGCATAAAAGTACCCAATACAGGAGCCATGGTGGAGCTCTCTTCCAAATTTGGTGCAGACCCTGGAGAAGCTGTTGATCTTATAGATAAAGCGTTTAAAAAAGGACTGGTGGTCGAAGGTTTAAGCTTCCATGTCGGCAGTCAATGCACAAATTTCCAGAACTATATTCAGGCTCTTAATCTGGCCTCCAATATTTTCAAGGAATCATGGGAAAGAGGGTATAAAGAGGTAAAAATTCTTGATATCGGCGGCGGCTTTCCTGCCCCTTACGATAACAGTATAAAACCATTTGCTGAGCTTGCCGTAATGCTCAACTCCGAATTTGACAGACTCTTTCCGCCTGACATTGAAATCATAGCTGAACCGGGTAGATTTTTAGTTGCAACTGCAGCCTGGGTCGTGATGGAGATTGTCGGTACAGCGTATCGTGACGGTAAAAGATGTTATTACGTCAATGACGGGGTCTATCATACCTTTTCAGGGATTATCTTTGATCATTGCGAATATCCTTTAAAATCCTTCAAAGAGGGCAATGAGAAAATGTGTGCGGTTTATGGTCCTACCTGTGATGCTCTCGACACGATCACTTTGGCTAATCTCTTGCCCGAAGATCTTGAGATAGGGGATTTACTCTACAGTGAAAATATTGGAGCTTACAGTCATGCCTCATCGACTTTCTTTAACGGTTTTCCGCCGGCAAAGGTTTTGCATATAAATCAATAGTCGGCAGTGGGCAGTGGGCAGTCAGCAGTTGGCAAGTTACGTCATTCACCCCCAACTGCTGACTGATTTCACATCGTAACAACACACGCTACTCTACACTTCTTTTCCCCCTGCCCCCGCCTGATAGCTTTCGATACTTCTGTTACATAATTGTAAACAAAGCTAAACCTGAAAAAACTTCAGGCTGCCGCTCGGTATATTGTTGAAATTGTTTTCTTCACATCTCTATTCTAAACGACAAATATTCGATGAGCAGCCGTTATCTGGTTAAAACGACAGCACAACTGATCGTCTTGTTCGCTCTTTTGAGCCCGACAGCCTCTGCGGAGCCCTGGAAATTCGGCGTCATGGGAGACTCCCAATGGACCACTGCCGATCCAGCCAATGCAAATCCATATACCGTACCACTCTCTATTATCAATCAGGTCAACCAGGAATTCATCAAGGCTGGCGTGAAATTTGTCATCGCAGTTGGTGACCTGAGTGACGACGGCAATGATATATCCGAAGTGACCCGTGCAAAGGCGGCGCAACCACTTATTGATGTCGGTATAGGCTTTTTTCCGTTTCGTGGCAACCATGAGACCGTTGGTCTGAACAATGGCTACGGTCTGTCGGTTTTCCGCTCCAATTACCCTCAAACCCAAACAGGAACCTTCACAAAAACAGACCATCAGCATTATAAGATCGGCAGTGGTTTCAGCAGCCCCGTCTCAGTCAGTACAGACCTGAATGGCATGAGTTATTCATTTGACTATGGTGACCCGGAAAGCAGGGCTCGTTTTGTGATAGTCGATCCTTGGGCCACAGCAACGAAAGTCGATAAAAATCCGAATGGTTGTCCATTAGGCTATACCGTCAATGATCAGCAGGCATGGATAAGCAGCAGGCTTGACAAAAAAGCCAGACATACGGGTCATGCGTTTGTCTTTTCACATCAGCCGCTTATGGCTGAAAGCCATCAGGACACCATGTTCAATGGCTATACGAATTCAAATCCGGACTGGCAGAACAGATTTTTTGCCAGTATGCAGGATAATGGTGTAAAGTTTATTATTTCCGGCCATGACCATATGCACCAGCGCTCAATTATAGCCAGCCCCGACGGCAAATCTCACATAGAAGAGATAATCTGCGCTTCCAACAGCAGCAAGTTTTACACGCCAAAGCCTCTTGACGACCCCAAGTGGTTTGGCCAGAAAACCCGTGAAACCTCCATTGCTCAGGAGCGGTATACGGTTGGTTACTATATCTATACGGTTGACGGACCATGCGTAACGGTTGATTATTACTCCGATAACCACGGTAACTGGAAGTCTGATGCCGACTATCCAAACGGAGTCGGGAAGGCTGACACCGCCGTAACCCCTGCATTCCACTTTATTAAAAAAGAAACCTGGAGCTACAGCACAAACGGCAGGGAATTCCTTATACCTCAGGGAGCAAGCTATGCTGCAGTATCAGACAGGTTCAAAGGCACCACTGCACGAATTCTCGATGGCACGAATAACAGCACAGAGAGGGATGGCACGCTTGATACTAAAGGCGGTGTTGGCCGAAAGTTGACAAAGACCATCGATACCGGTTGGCACGAAAAGCAAGCTCCCGTGCAATCGAAGAACGATACTTATCTTGCGAGCAATATTCTGTACCTGACAGGTATGGGCGACCTTGGCAAGGAACAGACCGATGTTTACACTCTTTCGATAAATTATCACACAGAGAAGTTATCCTCGCAACATCTCAAAGAGGGCATTTTTGCTCTGGCAACCAAAGACGCTGACGGCAACTGGGTCAATGCTGTTGATATAAATACCGGAGGAGCCAAAACCTTTGTTGCCGGCCCCTGGAAAAAAGGGTATGCCTTAGGCACCTACGGTATCGACCAGCTGACCAAGACTGTCTGGGCAGTAATCAACCATAATGGCAGTTTTGCAGCAGCCAAATTACACAACTAACCCAAGATCCGTGTTAACCTCTTTCCTCACCCACAAACCACTCTGCTATAGGTACTATAGGTCTTATAATCGGGTAACAGCGGCGCATTACTGCGCCACCGTCCCCTAAGAACCCAGCGTACGACTTTCACCGTACTGGGCTCAAGCCTCGCAAAAGCACATTGCTGTACCCAGTAAAGATAGCACACTCTTTACCTCTACATTCGGACTGCAGCCTGCTTGGTCAAATTGGCCCGG
>CAINOC010000029.1 GCA_903851385.1 uncultured Chlorobiaceae bacterium
AGAAACGCAACGGTTAAGCCTTACCATCTAAATGTAAAGCGGGGGATTTCTTCCCCGCTTTTTTTTCTCTCATCCTCCATTTTCGCATACACCATTCTTCCGGTTGAGGTCAGACTGATCAAGGACTTCGAGATATTATACTCCAGGAATTAATACGCTGTTGAAAAATCTGACAGATATGTCTTTATAGATTCATGCTTTCCCAAGCCAAGTTTTTTGTGCATCCGGTAGCGTATGCTTTCCATTCCTCTTGTTGAGATACCGACAGATCGGGCAATTTCTACGGTGTCATAATTCAGCTTGACAAGTAAGCTTATTCTCAGTTCGCGCTGGTTCAGGTTAGGATGCTTTTTCTGCAGTTTTGACAGAAAGAAAGAATCGGTTTCTGTTAGTTCGATGTTCAGGCGCTTTTCTATTGTTTCTGTTTCTAAGAGTTTCAGGCACTCATCAGTCATTTTTCTTTTAACATCAGTATCAATGTCAAGAGCGTGTATCTGGTCAAGGAGATTTCTGAGCGCATTGGTCTTTTCTGAAATTGCCGTAGCCACTCTTGTCAGCTCCATATCCTGAGCAGCAACCCTTGCCCTTAGAGTGGTCAACTGTGCTTCAAACTCATGGATAGACTTTTTGCCAACTTCTGCTTGTGCATTCATTTTTATGATTGTTTGAGTTATTCTGGTTTCATAATCCTGTTGGAGCTGTTTTATTTCATTCTCTTTTTCTATCTCTTTTGCTTTGTAGTCAGAGCGTAATGCATCTATAGCCTGAAAAAAAGGGTAATATTGACTGTCAGGAGCAGGTACGGGGATGGGATAGTCCAGAATGTTGAGCCAGGACATCCTTGCGACAGCACCGAGAAACTGTCGTTTAAATTCAGAATGTTCACTTGCATCTTCATTTTCCCCGTTCCCAGATAAGGTATCATTTGCTTTGAATGCCAGTGCCTTTTTTACCGCATTCTGATAGGTTTCTGTCTGAAGGATACAAAAATTATCAGGTGCAACTGCAGCAAAAGAGTCTACGATGATGGACATGGAAGGGCATACATTGAAAAAACAGACCAAACCCAGAAATGGCTGCCAATGAAACAGCAAATCGGTAATGGCCTTCTTATAGGCATAAGAAATATCAGTAACGTGATTGAGATCAAATATGACATGAAACCTCTTGTTTACAAGGCCGGTTTCGCTGAGTACAAGCTTCAACAGATCAACATCCATGAAGTCCAGCTCTATATCATGATTGGCTTGAGCCCACGTATGAACGATGTCACCGTCCAGTATTCTGGCCTGTTTGGTGTAATCAGCCTCAGGATGATGGTTTCTCCAGTAAGTCTTTTCGGTTACTGTTAATTCCTGCAGCTTTGTGATTGCCATTACCGAAGGAAGAGAGTTGTTTGCAAACTACGCCTTGATTCTAATGCCTCATGATGTAATAATGCTATTTATTTTTAAAATAACATCATTTTTTCTTTAAAAGATGGCTGGTACGCCAATAAAGGGTATTGTATTACGTCGTCTGGTGAAGATATTTGCTGTAATAGAAAAAGCCCCAACTTGCGAAGGGGCTTTTTCTATGGTAAAATACCGACAGCTTATCTTGAAGTACTCATCTCATCAACATCATTTGCATTACTAGCCATCAATAGCACTCTTCTAAAGAGAAGAGCTTACTTTGCTTCTGGTGCTGCTGCTTCAACTTTCTTTGCTGCTTTCTTTGAAACTTTCTTTGCCTTTTTAGCTTTCTTGGCTTTCTTTGCAACTTTCTTTTCTGTCTTTACTTCTGGCTTTGCATCAGCTTTTGCTTCAGCTGCAGGTGCGGTTACTGCTGCAGGAGCTTTTGCTGCTGCTTTGTCCGCTGCGAAAGAAACACCACCGAAGATTCCGGAGATAGCAAGAGACATAACAAGACCAGCGATAAAATTCTTTTTCATTTGGGTATAAGTTTAAGTTTTATAATTCGTTGGAACCAAGGTTATCCTGCTTCCTATATACTACTACGCAGGGCATTGACTTTTCTTTCAATAAATCGTTCTTTCCGAAAAAAAACATTACAAAGGCCTGTATTGCCGAAGTTATACCTGATCCCCGCCCCCTTGTCATCCCGAACTCCTGTGAGGGATCTATCTTTTCTTCCTCCCGTGTTTTATAAGTCCGTGCCGGATTATCTCGTCGATAGTTAAACACTATGTCCAAAGCAGGAAGTAAACTTATCAAGTCAGCTAACCAGGCGCTGACCTATGTACGCGACGAAATGAGTGATGGTTTACTGTTCATGTTCCAGAGGAGATTGACGTTAAGTCTATCCGCAAGCGTTTGGGATTGACGCAACCTGAATTTTCTTCGCGGTTTGGCTTTGATGCTCGGGCGGTACAAGATTGGGAACAAAAACGCCGTCAACCAGATCGGGCAGCACGGATTCTATTAACCGTCATTGCCCACGAACCTGAAGCAGTCAGCAGGGTATTAACCCATGAAGCGCGGATGATGTTATGCTCCATAAGCCTGCATCGACTTAAGCGTCTTTTTTGCCGTTCTGTATATCCCACACAATAGTATCTGAACTAAAATCCTGTTCGTTCGGCCACATAATACCATGGTGAGCGGGACGAACGAGGCGAAAATACGATTCGTCTTGAAGTTCTTTAAACGCACTGCCACCGAAATAGGGTTTGACATCAAAAGTCCCCGAAATGCCGCTGCTCGTTACAATTTCGATAAGGAAGTTATCCTGCGGAATAGCGCTGATGATTTTATCCATCTCTCTCCTCTTATTTTTAACGGGTCAATCTTAAAAACGGGCTCACTGGCAACTGCCAACTTCCAATCAGCCATCAAATCTTTCTTATGAAACTCAATCCATGCCTGGAACAGTTTCATCTTGGCCGGCGGCAGACTCCCAATAAGAACTTCACCATCGTATATAGCTATTGATGCGTTGTGGTCTCCGTATTCTGCATGGATATGCGGTCGAGCATGCTTTTTGTTGTCATAAAAATACATCAGGATAAGAATTCCGTAAAACATCGATATACGTAGGCATAACTATTATCCCTTTGATTGTCTTATTTTCTCTCAATATGACAACTATTCTTCAGTAACACACTTTTTTCCCTGTACTTGGAAAATGTAAAGAATTATGTGGTCACGACTAAATCAATTCGAAAATTTTCCCCATAACTCTCCGCCTTTTCCCTCATCCAATCACCTCAATTTTATTTGCCAACATGATGCTTCTCAAGCTGGTAGCATATTTGTTTTGAAGGGTTCCGAAAATTGCCAGGGTGCTGCAGACGTACATCTTCGCAACGCATTATCTCAGAAAAATGTAACTTGTGCTTTATATGCAGGTATAGCGGATGTAATGATAGCCTAGACTGAAGCACAATGATCATAGCACCGATTGGCGTCATCAATACCCCTTACAAAACAAAGGAAGAGTGTCCAATTCAACCGGTCTACTCTTCTGACTCTCTTGGCAGAGTGGAAGTATTTACTGAATATGAGCATGGGTTGAAAGATATTGAAACTTTCTCCCACCTCTATCTGCTCTACCATTTTGATCGGGCCGACACGATTGATCTGGTACGTTCAACCTTTCTTGACGATGATCCCCATGGCATCTATGCATCGCACCATCCCTGCAGGCCAAATGGCATAGGGTTATCAATCGTGAAACTGGTGCGTCGCCAAAAGAATATCCTGTTTGTTGAAGGGACTGACATGCTGGACAAGACACCCATTCTTGACATAAAGCCCTACCTCCCTCAGTATGATGCTATCCTTGATGCTTCTCAAGGTTGGACAGCAGGCAAACAAAGGCGCCCAAAACCTGAAGGAAGAGAGTAGATCATAAAGGCTGAAATCATGATATAAAAAGTGAACGAATTGAGGTGCCCTGATTATGAAAGGTAAAAAAAGTTGGCGCACAGTCCGGGCAGCTCACCCGGCAGTGAAGCCCATGAAAAAGGTGATGCGGAACCTTTCGAAAACCATAGGGCAGCCTGCCGGTACTCTCCAGCACATCGGAGAGCAGAAAACCGACTTTCCGGACATAACGGTTTTTGGTTACGATGAAAATCACGAATTTCACATGCCGCTCAAGAGCATTGCTGAATGCGCAGCCTTGAAGGATAAGCAGAAGGTTCTCTGGGTGAATATTGACGGTCTTCATGATGTGTCGGTCATTGAAGCGGTCGGCAAGCTTTTCGATATCCATCCGCTTACCCTCGAAGATATTCTGCATACCGAGCAGCGTTCCAAAATAGAGGACTTTGAACGCTACCTGTTTCTTGTGTTCAAAGCACTTGATCATGATCCTCAAACAGGCGAGATCACTGAAGAGCAGATGAGTCTGGTGATCGGCAGCAATTTTGTTTTGACGTTTCAGGAAAAACCGGGGGACATGTTTGACGCTCTCAGGGCAAGGATAATAAACCCTGGAACATCAATCAGAAAGCGGGGAGCGGACTACCTTGCCTATGGTCTGATTGATGCTATCGTCGACAGTTATTTTGTTATACTTGAACAACTTGAAAGCCGGATCGAACTTCTCGACCAGGAGCTGTTTGAAACATCAGGACGTGACACTTTTGAGTCCATCTATGTACTGAAAAAGGAGCTTATTCATTTAAGAAAATCGGTAAGACCGATGCGGGAGATCATCAACAGTATCAGCAGGGAACACTATACGGTCATTGATGATAAAGCTACCTGGCCTTTTTTCAGGGATGTCTACGATAATGTCATTTTAATCAATGAAACCATTGAAACCTATCGTGATATCGTTATCGGCATGTACGATACATGGCTTGCCATTGTCAACAACCGGATGAACGAAATCATGAAGGTGCTGACCACCATCGCTACGGTATTTATGCCGCTCTCTTTTCTTACCGGAGTCTACGGAATGAATTTTCGTTTTTTACCGGGGCTCGAATGGCATTGGGGATTTTTTGTACTGCTTGGATTCATGGGGATGATTGTTGCCGGAATGATGGTTTACTTTCGGACAAGAAAGTGGTTTTAGGGTACCTTTTTGCATTCTGTCGGCAGCAGGTTGCTTTATACCCGAGCATGGGCTGCCTTTGCTATGCCCAAGAGGGAAAACAGCGTGTTCAGGCAAAGACGTGCCTGTTCAATTCGCAGGAAATTGCGACTCATCCCATTCATCCATCATATCCCAATCACGGCCAATGATTTCGCCAGGCTCTGTGCCCTTCAAATAAACACTATGGCTTGAGGGATCTTCGGCTAACCAGTCACATGGCATCCCTGTGCCACCTTGCATTCCTTCATAAACACATACATCCTTCCAGCACATTATTCCATCTTGCTCGCCATAGCATTCAAACCCTAATTTCCACCACTCATCGAGCAATCTCTTCATCGCGTCATGGTTCATAGCCCCATCCCGAAAAAGAGAGGTATCAAACCAGACCCGGGCGTTCAAGGCCGCACTGTGGTCTTTAAGACAGCGCTCCCAGCCTCCGGGATATTTTTCCTCAATAACTTTTATTGGAACAATCAAATCTAAAAATTCCGTCATGATAGCCATCAAAGCTCCTTGGTGAAGAGGTGAACGGGGGTTGTAAAGATGATAACAAAGAGAAAGTATTTCTTTAATCCAAACAGCCATCGCGTATGGTAGTTGTTACGAAAGAAGATATGGCACGGTGTCAGTCATTTAAAAATCATCATAACCAATTGCAAATCAATCAAATAGCCGAAAGAGCTGTTATCTTCATCTCTCTGCCTGCAACTTTTTCCTCGCATTCAGTCAACAAAGAGATGTATCATCTTGAGCAAAGTTTCATTATAATCAAACACATTTGCCTGTGCATCCATTTTGATACCGTAATCGTCATGAAATCTTCAGTTACCATCCGTAGAGAGCTAACCGTCCTGAAAATCGAAGAAGGCACCTTTGACTTTCGTCATGGGGAAGGATTTAACTCAATAGTTGCGGAATTGCTTGTCAAGGAAGAGAGCAAAAACCTTATCATCGATTTTGCCGATGTAAAGGCCATTGACCCCACAGTCGTATCCTCAATCCGGTTCGCTCAAGAGTTTGCCAACAAGAGTGGAGGGGTGGTTATTTTTGTATCCCTCTGCAAGCTCATCAAGGATATGCTGAAACTCCAGGAACTGGACAAACAGCTCTATATATATTCGTCAATTCATGAGGTGCTGACGCTTATCGCTCCTGACGTGAAAGGCAAAAGGCAAGTTCGCAGAAAAAAAATAGTGCACCCTGATGATATTATTGATGAACTGCTCAAGAGTGAAGTTGTTGCCATACCGAATATTCCTGACGATGATCTTCACGAAGAGCTTAATCTTGAAGATGACGCAGAAGAAGAGCTTGAAGAGGATCTTGATTCTTCTCAGCTGGAATCCGACGAGCAGGATCTGTCCGAAGTTTCTGATTTGAAAGAATCACGCCCTAAAAAAAGAGGAAAATCAAAATTAGCCGGCACTGCGATCAAACCGGCAAAGTGAAACATGGCCAACGGATAATCCGGGGTGAAGGAAGATTTGACAGCAGATACTGAGCTTACTCCGGTCCAGACTTTCGGTAAATCGGCTAATGCTTCAGGATATAAGTCATCAGCCGATTATCTTTTCAACTCGAAACGCATTCCCTTTTTCATCCCGAAACGCTTTCCTCCTGTCATCCCGAAACGTAGTGAGGGATCTATTTTCTCTCTACCCCCAACCCCCAACCCCCAACCCCCAACTGCCAACTGCCAACTTATCTATCCTAACCTTCCTGTTTGTTTTGAGTGGTTTTTTTCTCCGGGGGATCTAAAGCATTCTTGATTTCACCTTCAAACTCACTTTGGGCTTTTTTAAACTCCCTCATCCCTTTTCCCATTCCTCTCATAAGTTCAGGTAATTTTGATGGGCCAAAAAGTAAAAGAACGGCTCCACCTATCAGTACTATATCCATTTGTCCAAACATTGCAGAACTCCTTCAGGTTTTATGTCGTCAATTAATTGAATTGTAAGAATGCTTTTTTTGTTCCTGCCATAGCTTGATGCACCTGTTGCTATATGATTTTACAGGGAATAACAGCGTCTTCATCAAACGAATATATTGCGCATAACCGATGATATCCATCGGCAATGATGACCTTGCCATTATAGGTATCCCGAACTAAAAGAAGGGGAGCAATTGCAGCACCGGATTCTATTTTCTTTTGATCCTTTAGAACATGAGAATTACTGACGCCAAGAAGCGATAGCTCGGATGCCCTGAAAATGTCTTTCGCCTTGAACTTTGAAATTGGTGCTTTTTTCAATTCTTTCACAATCTTCTTTGCAAATAATTCTTCGAACAGCATGCTCAAATAGGATTTTGCCGCAGGATAATCATGCTCTTCCGGCTCACTCAGCCATTTGATTTCAAATATTTTCTTTGCCATTGGTCGTTCTCCGTTCTTATTATTGGCTTAAGGTTGTCCGCATAAGGGTTATTGATTTCCGTGCTGCGTCCACTTTCGTTCCCTTCTATATTTTGTCACTGCAAAAGCAATGACCACAACAAAAACCACCGTTACCGGAACACTGTACATTACAACAAATTCACCGATATTCTGCCAATGTTTATCGAGCAGATACCCGCCGTAAACCAGTAAGCTATTCCAGACTGATGCACTTATCCCTGCCGCAATGAGCACCAGAAAAGCATTCAGATGCATTAAGCCGGTAACCGGGGAAATAAATGACCGGGAGCCTAAAAGAAAGCGGTTGAGCAGCACTGCTAGATATCCATGAGCAGCAAACCGTTTGCGTATAAATTCCATCTCTGCAGGTGGGAAAACCCTATGAATTTTTTCACCCCATCGAGGAGGTGTTGCGGAAATATCTCTGGCATAGAGTTTCATTCCAAACTTCCTGCTGATGAGGTAGATAACCATAAACCCCAAAGTTGAACCAAGAGACGGCCACATAATAGCCAATACAATGCTAAGTTTTTTGTATACAAGCAAATATCCTGTTAACGCAATTGGAGCATCAAAAGGGACTAGTGGGAAAAAATTTTTCAGAAACGCAATGATGAACAGAAGCAAATATATTGCCATTGGGTCCGCGGACTGCACGTAGGCAATTACTGATTCAAGCATGAGTATTAAGGGTTATTCTGTTCAAGGAGCAAAGGTAATATCATGAACTTCATGCTTTGTTCTTCAAAGATACCATAAAAGGAGTAATTGACATACGCTTACGGTTTATCATTGAAGAGCGTTTGCATTTGAAGGCAGCCATTTCAGCACCGGGAGATGTTATATACTATAGGGTCATAAATTGTTCCTCTTCACTCTATGATTCATCGGATTGTCAATCTTTGGCAAAACCTCCGTTTTGGGGTTGCGTGTGTGGGATGAATTACTATTTTGACAGTGCGTTACAGATGATGATGATCGTTTTTATATGCTCTTAACAAGGATACTATGTCAGTTACTTCATTCAGGGAGCTTGTCCCTATTCTTCAGACCGCAATCGGGCCGATGATTCTTATTTCCGGCCTTGGTCTTCTTCTTCTGACCATGACCAACCGCCTTGGTCGTGTTATTGACCGGTCAAGATCACTGCTTGATGATCTGGAGTCAAATTCTGAGTCCTATGTTCTGCGAATAAACAGGGAGGTGGCTATTCTGTGGAAGCGGGCACGGTATATCCGTGTTGCTATTCTGCTTGCCTGTGTGACCTGTTTTGGAGCTTCATTGCTTATTATCATGCTGTTTCTCAGTGCTCTGGTCAATATAGACCTGCCTATGGTCTTATCGGCTGTATTTATCGGCAGTATGCTCTGTTTAAGCACGTCACTGCTCTTTTTCTTCCTTGATGTGAATATGAATCTTGCAGCATTCAGAATAGAGATGGAGAGCCACGACAAAAAAAGGCTTATTCTTGAGAAAAAAGGATACTGAACAAAAAGCACATCGCACTCCTCTCTCATCCCCTCGGATGAAAGGTTTTATGGACCTCCTTGATGAAGGATCTGTCGATATGCGTGTAAATCTGTGTCGTGACAATCGAACTGTGACCGAGCATCTCCTGAACGGCGCGCAGGTCGGCCCCGCCTTCAAGAAGATGGGTCGCAAAAGTATGGCGGAATGTATGCGGGCTGATATTTTTTTCAATTGCTGCAAGTTGAGCATAGTGCTGCACCATTGAATATATGGCCATCCTTGACAGCTTTTTCCCCCTCGAATTAAGAAATATATAGTCGTCCGAGTCTCCCTTCACCAGCGACAGGCGAAGCCCCTGCCGGTATTGATTTATCCACTTTACAGCGGAGTCACCGACCGGTACGAGCCTCTCTTTCGATCCCTTTCCGAAAATCCTTACAAACCCTGCTTCCAGATAAAGACTCTGCTGCTGTATGTTCACAAGTTCGCTCACCCTGACGCCGGTTGCATACAGCAGTTCAAGCAATGCCTTGTCTCTTGAAGCATATTTGCTTTGAGCGGCAGTGCCGAGAGGCGCTTCAAGGATGCGCATGGTTTCCTCAACAGTCAAAACGGTAGGGAGGTATCTGGCCTGCTTTGGAAGATGGATGGTTTCCGCCGGGTTGGTATCAAGCGCACGTTCGATAACCAGAAATTTGTGAAATGATCGTATGGCCGATATGTTTCTGGCCATCGAACTTGCCTCAAGTCCAGTCTCATAAAGTTCGCTGATGAACCGCTCGATATGATTGGCACTTATGCCATTCATATCGAGGACGCTCTCCTGAATGAAGAGGAGATAGCGCTTGAGGTCGTTGCTGTAGGACTCCCTTGTGTTTTGCGAAAAGTTGCGCTCAATCAGCATATAATTCAGGAAATTCTCAAGAGCGATCCTGAACTGGCTATGCAGCGAGTCCATCTGAAGACGGTCTGGTTTTACGCAATCGTTGACAGAATCCGCCATCAAAACCCGGATGCATGCCGGGCAGGGTTAGTATGGCGCCCTTGCTCTCCTGGTTTTGTCTGAATACATCAGGGATACTCTGATTTTCTGTGTCCACTGCAAAATCAGGATGACGAAGGAGAAAAGCCTCAATCTGCAGAGTATTCTCTTCAGGCTCGATGGAGCAGGTGGCATAAACAAGAATACCGCCTTCGTCCAGAAGTACGGCGGCATGGTCAAGCAGTTCCGCCTGCAGCGTCAGGAGCTGCTGTAACGTTGCGGGGGTCAGTTTCCAGCGCAGTTCAGCACGCCGCCCCAAAACTCCGGTTCCACTGCAGGGTACATCAAGCAAAATGCTGTCAGGTCGTTTTTCAGGCATGTAGGTTCTGGCGTCAGCGACTGCAGTGGTGATGATGGTTATACCGAGGGCACGGGAATGGCTCTCTGTCTTCAACAGTTTCTGCTCATAAAGGTCCAGAGAGGTGAGTTTTCCCTGGTTCTGCATCAGTTCAGCCATGAAAGTTGATTTTCCCCCTGGCGCTGCACAGAGGTCAAGCACCGTGCTTCCTGGTCGAGGGTTAAGCAACAGGCAGGCAAGTGCCTGTGTGGGGTTCTGAACAGTACAGAGTCCTTCAGTTACGGCAGGCTCAAAGCTGTTGAAATCCTTCGAAAGAAAGAAGTTTTTAATTCCGCACTCTTCATGCGCTGCAGCCTCAAGCAGTGGGTCGGAAAAAAACTCCTTCAAGGAAGTTCTGATGCGGTTGATCCGGAATCCAAAGAGAGGGAACTGGTTATTATAGAAGAGTATAGCTTCGGTCTGTTCTTTTCCGAAGTTGCCGAGCCAGCGCTCAACCAGCCATAGCGGGTGCGAATATTTGATGGCCAGCTGCTCTTCCAGGGGTTTATCCTTCAGCCACTCTGCAAGGGCGACACTTTCCGGAGTGATCTTTCGTAAAACACCGTTGACAAGCTTCGACATCCTTTCGCCCTTGTACTTTCGGGCAAGTTTTACACATTCGTTGACAGCAGCCCAGTCGGGTACCTTGTCAAAAAAGAGAATCTGATAAGCTCCGAGGCGGAAAATATTTCTCATTACCGGTGCAGCTTTTTCAAGCTTGTGGTGGTAGAAGTGAGAGATAATGAAGTCAAGCTGACTGCGGTATCGGAGTACTCCGTTCACCAATCCCGTAGCCAGTGCGCGGTCGGTGCGGTTTAGCGTCGTGTGCTGCAGCATCCGGTGCAGGAGTTGATCTGATCTTTTGTTGTCGGTTTCAAGTGCCTGCAGGACGTTCAGAGCCAGTTCTCTTGCTGTGATCATGGGTAATAATAAAAATCATTTACGTGCATTGCCGTCTTCAGGCTGTTTGTAAAATACTATTCCCTGTCGTAGATTAACTGAACTAAATGTTCTTTTCAAGTTTTTAAGCTATCATCCAGAAAGGTGGAGGGACTGGCCCTGAGAAGCCTTGGCAACCGTCATTGCACGATGAGTGGTGCCAATTCCATCCCGGAGTAATAACCGGGAATGATGATGGTATGCATGCCTTACTGCAGGTTCATACCTTTCTTCAGATATTTTCCGTTTAAACCCTTTGTTGATAAGGGTTGTTTTCTGCTTTTCGGGAGCGATAGCTGCATTTTTCAACCATTGTTTTCAATGAGCGATACTCCGCAGCAATACAGGTTTGAGACGCTTCAGGTCCATGCCGGCCAGCGCCCCGATCCGGTGACAAAATCCCGGGCGGTTCCTATTTACCAGACCACCTCTTATGTTTTCGACAGCGCCCGGCATGGTGCTGATCTCTTTGCACTGAAAGAGTTTGGCAATATTTACACCAGACTCACGAACCCGACGACCGATGTCTTCGAACAGCGTGTCGCCGCACTCGAAGGAGGCAAGGCTGCTCTTGCGGTTGCAAGCGGACATTCTGCTCAGTTTATAGCCATAACCACGCTCTGCGAAGCGGGTGATAATATTGTTTCCTCAAGCTATCTCTATGGCGGCACCTATAACCAGTTCAAGGTTACCTTTCGCCGTCTCGGCATCGGTGTCAAATTTGTTGAAGGCTGCAGTGCCGAATGTTTCCGGAACGCTATAGACAGTAATACCAAGGCGCTCTATCTTGAATCGATCGGTAACCCTGCCTTCCATGTGCCCGATTTTGAGGCAATCGCAGCTGTTGCTGCCGAAAACGGTATTCCTCTTATTGTCGATAATACGTTTGGCTGTTCAGGTTATATCTGCCGCCCTCTTGAGCATGGCGCCTCCATTGTTGTGGAATCGGCCACCAAATGGATAGGAGGCCATGGCACGTCGATGGGTGGTGTCATTGTCGATGGAGGAAGTTTCAACTGGGGGAACGGGAAATTTCCTCTGATCAGCGACCCTTCAGAAGGGTACCACGGTTTGAAATTTCATGAGACCTTCGGTGAACTCGCCTTTATTATCAAGGCTCGTGTTGAGGGACTGCGTGATATCGGTCCTGCAATCAGTCCCTTCAACTCCTTTATGCTCCTGCAGGGGCTTGAGTCACTTTCACTCAGGGTACAGCGCCATGCCGATAATACCATTGCTCTTGCCCGCTGGCTTCAGCGGCACCCGGAGGTACAGTGGGTTAATTATCCCGGTCTTGAGAGTCATCCCACCCATGAACTTGGAAAAAAATATCTCGTTAATGGTTTTGGCTGCGTGCTGACGTTTGGAATAAAGGGCGGATACGAAAAAGCTGTCGGGTTTATTGACAATGTTTCCCTTGCCAGCCATCTTGCCAATGTTGGTGATGCAAAAACCCTGGTGATTCATCCTGCATCAACAACTCACTCGCAGCTTACAGTGGACGAACAGGAGGCAGCCGGTGTTACTGCCGATATGATACGGGTATCAACCGGTATAGAGCATATTGATGATATCAAGGCGGATTTTGAACAAGCCTTTGCAAAACTGACAAAAAGCGCATGAGAGCATATACAGAAATCATTTCCAATAAAACGCACTATTTCGATTCAACTGAATCCTATACCACTGAACTTGGAGCTCTAATCCCTTCGGTGCGGGTGGCTTACAGAACATGGGGAACTCTGAATGCCGCGAAAGACAACGTGATTCTTATTTGTCAGGCCTTGACAGGTTCTGCTGATGCGGATGCATGGTGGGAAGGAATGTTTTCCCCTGGAGGTGCTTTCGATGAAACTTCGGATTTCATCATCTGCAGCAATGTGCTGGGAAGTTGTTATGGTACTACAGGTCCGCTCTCTGTAAATCCTCTGACTGGACGTCACTACGGGCCTGATTTTCCGTTGATTACCATCAGGGATATGGTTCATGTGCAGCGCCTTTTGCTGGACGGTCTTGGTATTGATCGGGTCAAACTTGGGGTGGGAGCTTCTCTTGGGGGTATGCAGGTGCTAGAGTGGGGATTTCTCTACCCTGACGTTGTTCAGGCTCTGATGCCTATGGGTGCTTCCGGGAGGCATTCCGCATGGTGTATTGGTCAGAGTGAAGCGCAACGCCAGGCTATTTATGCTGATCGTGACTGGAATAATGGATGGTATGACGAAGGTCATCCTCCTGCAAGAGGGCTTTCAGCGGCAAGAATGATGGCCATGTGTACCTATCGCAGTTTCGAGAACTTCCAGTCAAGGTTTGGTCGCGAGGTACAGAGCAGTAAAGGTGCATTCAAGGTCGAAAGCTATCTGCATCATCAAGGTCGAAAGCTGGTCGAGCGGTTTGATGCCAATACCTATGTTACGCTTACAAAGGCTATGGATTTGCACGATCTCAGTCGGGGCAGGGGAGAGTATGAAGAGGTGCTCCGTTCCCTGCAGATTCCAGTCGAGATCCTCTCGATCAACTCCGATATTCTCTATCCAAAAGAGGAGCAGGAAGAGCTTGCAAGGTTTATTCCAAAATCAAGGATACTCTATCTTGATGAGCCATACGGGCACGACGCTTTTCTTATTGATGTAGGAAAGGTCAGCCGTATGGTCCGTGAATTTCTTGATGGCAGGCTGTTACAGGCTTACCCGGCAGCCTGAGTAATCTCGTCAAACCTTGTATAGTGCCGTAAGACTTCCGGCACCCTTATGTTGCCTTCCGGAGTCTGATAATGTTCAAGCAGTGATACCATCAGTCGGGAGGTCGCCAGGCCGGAACCGTTCAGGGTATGCACGAACTCCGGTTTGGACTTGCTGTCAGGTTTGAAGCGAATGTTGGCACGCCTTGCCTGGTAATCTTCAAAGTTCGAACAGCTTGATGCTTCAAGATATTTGTTTTCCGCCGGCGACCAGACTTCGATATCATAACATTTCGTAGCGTTTGCACTGATATCTCCACTGCAGAGCAACAGTACCCGGTAAGGGATCTTCAGTGCTATGAGGATTGCCTCAGCGTTTTCACGAATTTGTTCAAGAGTTCTGTATGACTCTTCCGGCCGGGTAAACTTTACCATTTCAACTTTGTTGAACTGATGCACTCTCAGGAATCCCCTGGTATCCTTGCCATAACTGCCCGCTTCCCGTCTGAAACAGGCTGAATAGGCAGCATAGGATATCGGCAGAGCCTTCTGATCCAGCATTTCACCCCTGTGCAGATTGGTTATCGGCACTTCTGCTGTCGGTATGGCGTAGAGGTTGTCCTCCTGCATATGGTAAACCTGATCGGCAAATTTTGGCCACTGCCCGGTTCCCCTCAGCGATTCCTGATTGACAAAAAATGGAGGAAACACCTCGGTATATCCATGTTTCTCTGTATGCAGGTCTAGCATGAAATTGATCAGTGCGCGCTCAAGGCGCGCACCTTTTCCGATATATGCGGGAAAGCCGGCCCCGCTAACCTTTGCCCCTCGTTCAAAATCAAGGATTCCGAGGGATTTGCCAAGCTCAAGGTGGTTTTTGATCGCGAAGTTAAGACCATGCTCAAAGTTCACCGGCTCTTTGATCACCAGGTTATCCTCCGCAGAACGTCCGGCAGGTACCGAGTGGTGAAGTTTATTGGGGATACACAGAAGAATGGTCTCAATCTCTTCTTCAATTTGGCTGAGCAGTGTGTCCATTCCTGCAATATCTTCGGAAACTCTTTTCATCTCAATAATCAGGTCTTCTCCTGATCCCTTACCGCTTTTTTTAATCTCTGCGATCTCTTTGGAGACCTTGTTTCTGAGTGCCTTCTGGTCATCAGAGTGCTGTACCAGCTCCTTGCGCTTTTTGTCAAGGGCAAGGAGCTCAGCAACTTTTGGTTCTTCGGAAGAGAGCTGGCGCCTGCGCAGCATGTCGAGTACCTCTTCCGGATTCTGACGGATAACGTTGATATCAAGCATGATGGTAAAAATGAATGAGGTTATGCTGAAAGCAGTGATTTGACGATCTGCTGAACCTTGGTGCCGTCAGCTTTCCCCTTCAGCGCTTTCATCGCTTCACCCATCACTTTGCCGATATCCTTCATTGATGTGGCACCTGTTTTGGTAACAACATCATGCGCAATGGCGATAACTTCATCATCGCTCACTGGCTCAGGAAGATACTCTTCTATAACAGTAAGCTCCAAAAGTTCTGTGGCCGCAAGGTCAGGCCGGTTTCCTGCAGTGAACTGCTCAATGGCGTCGCGTCGTTTTTTTGCAATACTGACCAGTACCTCCATCTCCTGTTCTTCACTAAGAACACCTATGCCTCCAACGCGAATCGATACCTCTTTTTCAAGCAAAGCGGCCCGGATAGAGCGAATTGCATTAAGGCGGTCTTTATCGCCGCTTTTCATGGAACTTTTGAGATCCTGGTCTATTTTTTCTTTCAGACTCATAGTTGATTATTGTTCAAATTTATTGTTTACAAAGAAGTAACTGAAAATACAGGAAAAAATGCGGCTTTCCCACAAGAGCTTTTGCATTGTTCACTCACTGATATCCCCGCAAACAGGCCTTATTACAAGCTCTTCAATTGAAGTTCGTTGCGTCGTCAGGTACGCCTGCACTATTGGAACTGAAATATCCTCAGGCATCATCATCACGTTTTTTACCGTATCAGGAACTTCACCCCACATCGGGGTATAGACTGCTCCAGGCATCACATTGGTGATCTTGACATTACAGGTTTTTGCGTAGAGGCGTATTGTCTCCACCAATCCTTTCTGGCCAAACTTCGACATCGAGTAGAGCGAAGAGCTCTTGAATGCGGTTTCCGCGGCAATCGAGGTAATAAAGAAAATATGACCCGATCGCTGCTTTTCCATCACAACAAAGACTTTTTGCGTCAGAAAAAAAGTGCCTTTCAGGTTTGTAGCCATGGTATAATCAAAATCTTCCTCCGTCATTTCGCCTAAAGCCTTAAATCGTCCAACACCTGCATTATTGACCAGACAGTCAATGGTGCCGTAATGTTCCATCGTTGTCGTAACGAGCCGGTCAACCTCGGTTATATCGGCAATGTCTGTTTGAATAATATCCGTTTCTGTTCCATAAGAGCGGCACTCGGTTGCAACAGATTCAAGATCCGATAAAGTTCTGGAGGCGAGGATCAGTAAAGGTTCAAAGTCGTTATTGTTGACTGCAGCTTTCGCAAAATCAAGTGCAATGCTCTTGCCGATTCCTTTTCCGGCACCGGTGATGATGATAATCTGTTTCATTGTGAGTAAATAAAATTAATATATGTCAGGTATGGTAAAGATGATCTCAGTCTACTGTAACGCTTAAGAAAAGTAATGTGATAGTGTTATTACTTATTAGGATGAAATAATTCAGGATTAATATATATATTACGACTGTAATTGATCTGATTCAACACACTTCAGCTATAGTGCAGTTGTCTCTCTTTATAAGAGATAAATCATAATATTTATTATGGCAATAAGTAAAGTTAAATGGTTTGATGGTAAAAAAGGGTATGGGTTCCTTTTGAATCCAGAAGGTGGGGAGGACATATTTGTCCATTATTCTGCTATCCAGTCTGATCAGAGCTTCAAAGTACTGAATCAGGATGCAGAAGTTAATTTCGAGCTTGATACAACCCAAAAGGGACTGCAGGCAAAAAATGTCCGGGAAGTTTCTGCAAATGACTCTTCAGCAGTCTCTTCTCTGCCTCAGGATTCATTTTTTTAGCCCGTCGAGGCCTGACTGCATGAATTAAAGAAGTGAGCGTTCCCGAAAACTGAACCATTCTGATCTTGCAATAATGACATGATCCAGAAGGTCGATCTGAATGATTGCGCTTGCCTCTTTAAGCAGAGTGGTTACTTGTTTGTCGGCATTGCTGGGTTCAACGTCACCCGAAGGGTGGTTATGGACGAGGATGATTGCGTGAGTACTTTCCCTGATTGCTGACTTGAACACCTCTCGGGGGTGGATAAGTGCGGCATTGAGTGTGCCGACAGAAACCAGTTCAGGTTTAATAATCTGGTTTTTCGTGTTCAGGTGCAGGACGAAAAGGTGCTCCTTGGTTTCATCCGGTATTCTGCCAGTCATATATTCAACCACGTCCTTTGCCGCCTTGATTTTTTTGTTGAAATTTCGTGCATAATGCAGCCGTTTGTTCAGTTCAAAAACAGCAATGATCTGCATTGCTTTCACTTTGCCGATTCCCCTTATTTTTTGAAGATCCCCTAATGATGTATCGGCAAGCTTTTCCAGTCTGAACTCACTGATGATTTCATTGCAGGTATCAACAATATTAAGGTTTCTTGATCCTGAGCGCAAGATCAATGCAAGTAATTCCGCAGGACTTAGTGAAGCTGGTCCACTCCGAAGAAACCGCTCTCTTGGTCGGTTTTCAGGATCAATATCATGGAGCCGCATAATTGTGGTTTTTAATGCAATAAAAGCGTAATAACTCAAGATACAGAAACGGGGCAGTATCGAAACTACTTTCTTGCATATTTCTTCGGTTTTCAAAAGAAAAACCAAAGTATACAGCACAATTAGGAAAGGAATCGTAAAGTGCTTGTTTCAAAAATAAGCGGCAGCATCGCTCCGATGCTGCCTGAAAATCCGAGAGGGTTATGCCTGAGAAGTTTTCTCTGGCAGTGGTGCTGAAGCCTTAAGGGTAAACAGGTGATAGTTCATGCTGTCCTGGAGTGCATGGAGGCTTGCTTGGATGATGTTGGTCGATACACCGACAGTTCCCCATGTATAGCGGCCATTGCTGGACTCTATCAGTACTCGTACTTTGGCGCTGGTTCCCCGTTTTTCTTCGAGAACACGGACTTTGTAGTCGACCAATTTGATGCTCTTGATTTCAGGATAGAAATGGATAAGCGCCTTGCGGAGAGCCTTATCCAGCGCATTGACAGGCCCGTCACCATCGGCGGCAATATGCTCTATCTCTTCGCCAACCTTGACCTTGAGCACTGCCTGATCGACATTTCTGGCATTTTTACTTGATTCAATATGCACTTTTGTCTCAAGAACCTCGAAGAACGGCTTGAAGTTGCCGAGTTCTTTGTGCAGGATCAGCTCAAAAGAGGCTTCAGCCCCGTCAAACTGATAGCCTTCGTGTTCAAGTTCTTTAATATGGTGGACTATGTTTTTAAACAGCTCGCTTTTGTCAGGGATGCTGATGCCGAGCTCATGAGCCTTGTAGCGGATGTTGCTTTGACCTGCAAGCTCTGAAACAAGAACCCGTTGGCGGTTTCCTACGAGCGCCGGATCGATATGCTCGTAAAGCGAACTCTCTTTCATAACGGCGCTGACATGAATACCGCCTTTGTGGGCAAAAGCTGATTTTCCAACAAAGGGGGCCCTGGTATTCGAAGGCATATTCAGAATTTCATAGACGAACTTCGAAAGGGAAGTAAGCTGATTGAGATGCTGCACGTTGGAGAATGAACGATGAAGTTTCAGCATGATATTGGGAATAATGCTGATAAGGTTGGCGTTACCGCATCGTTCACCGATACCGTTGATGGTTCCCTGTATATGGGTCGCACCCGCCGTGACGGCGGCAATGGCATTTGCCACAGCCAGATCGCTGTCGTTGTGGCTGTGAATGCCTACAGGTACTCCTGTAACAGCAATAACCTGTGTTACAGCTTCGGTAACTTCGTGGGGCAGTGAGCCGCCGTTGGTGTCGCAGAGCACAATTCGTGAAGCCCCGCCCTGAACCGCTGAAAGTAGCATTTTCAGGGAAAAATCGCGGTCGTCTTTGAAGCCGTCAAAAAAATGTTCAGCATCAAAAAAAACTTCCCGTCCCTGCGCTTTAAGGAAGGCGACAGAACGGTATATCAATTCGGCATTTTCATCGTCCGAAATGCCGAGGCTTTTTACTGAATGGGCTTTCCAGGTTTTGCCAAAGATGGTGATGACCTGGGTTTCAGATTGAAGCAAACCGAGCAGATTAGGATCGCTTTCAACGGTTGCTACCGTTCTGGCTGTCGAACCGAATGAGCAGAGTTTTGCATTCTTGAGTTTAAGAAGTCGGGCCTTTATGAAAAACTCTTCGTCTTTAGGATTACTGCTTGGCCATCCACCTTCGATATAGTCCATGCCGAACTCATCAAGCTTTTCAGCAATAAGAAGCTTGTCCTGTACCGACAGGTTGATATGCTCACCTTGAGTGCCATCACGCAGAGTGGTGTCGTATAGCTCAATTGGCTTTGTGGTAACAGTCATAAATCAGCTCTGGGCCATTAAATTTTCCTGCCTTGCATAAGCGAATATGCCTCCGGCCTCGACGATGCTGAAGACGTCGCCAAGGGGATTGAGGGTGTAGGTGACCTTGCGGGTCAGGTTTTCGATGGTGCTCTGTGCAACATCGATTTTAAGGTCATCACCGGTATTGATGAGCTGGTTGAGATGCTCTGAGGTTTCGTAGGGAATGAGAAACCCCCCATCGACAGAGTTGCGGTAAAAAATTCTAGCGTATGACTCGGCGATAATGGCTTTGATGCCTGCAACCTTCAGGGCGAAGGGGGCGTGCTCTCTGGAGGAGCCGCAGCCGAAGTTTGGCCCGGCTATGATGATGGTATAGTCCGACGCAAAAGTACCTTCCTCGATGAACGGAATATTGCCCTCGGGAAGTCCTCCCTGCTCTGGCGGTACACCTGAAAGGGCATACTTCCCGTATAATTTTACCTCTTCAGGATTGGAGAGGCTGTACACAAGATGCTCGGCCGGAATGATCTGGTCGGTATCAATATTTTTGCCTAAAACATAGGCTTTTCCTTGAATGACTTTTTCCATTTGCGTATACCAAGTAAGTTAGTCCATTTATGCCGTTCAGAGAAAATCTCTCGGATCGGTGAGTTTACCTGTAATTGCCGATGCGGCTGCTGTCAGCGGAGAGGCAAGGTATACCCCTGCGTGTTTGCTGCCCATGCGGCCGGGGAAGTTGCGGTTGGTGGTGGATACAACGACATCGTTATCAACCGACCGGCCTACCGTATCGGCAGGTCCGCCAAGGCATGCTGCGCATGAAGGCAGCGCAATGCTGCATCCAGCATCCTCAAATATCTGTTTCAGAGTCTGTCCATCATAGCACTCGTGCTCAAGGTCAAGGGCGACTTTAACGGTTGCCGGTACGATGTTTGTGGTAACCGACACTTTCTGTCCCTTCAGGATTTTTGCCGCCATCATGAAGTCGGTGAGTTTGCCACCAGTGCACGAACCGATATACGATTTGGTGATTTTCGTCCCCTGAACACTTCTGACTGTGGCTCGGTTATCAGGGCTGTGCGGCTGGGCGACAACTGGTTCGAGTTTACGGACATCATAACTATACTTGCTATGGTATTTTGCATCCGGATCGCTTCTGAAGAGTTCATAAGGCTTGTTGCTTCTTGCCTTTACATAGCGTTCAGTGACCTCATCGGCAGCAATGATGCCGTTCATGCCGCCTGCTTCGATAGCCATGTTTGTAAGAGTCATTCTCTCTTCCATTGGAAGCGAAAAAATTGCCTCACCGTCGAACTCCATGGCGCGGTAAGTAGCACCATCAGTGGTGATGTCGCCGAGAATCTGAAGAATAAGGTCTTTTGCCGTAAGATATTCAGGCATGGTACCCTCAAAAGTGAATTTCATCGATTCCGGAACTTTTTCCCATAGTTTGCCGGTACCGAGAATGAACGCAGCATCTGTATTGCCGATTCCTGTACCGAACATACCGAACGCACCTGATGTACAGGTATGAGAGTCTGTACCAAAGAGTACCGTTCCTGGCAGGTTAAATCCTTCTTCAGCAAGTGCGACATGACAGACGCCTTTGTATCGGTCGGAACCTACATCATAGTAGTGCCGAAGGCCCTGTTCTTTTGCAAACTGTCTTAAGAGATCAATGTTGCGATGGGCATGTTCATTGGCTGTAAAAATATAGTGGTCCGGAAGAACGACAATTTTCTTTGGGTCCCATACTTTTGCGTTAGCGCCGAACTCTTCTTTGAATATATCAAAGGTAGGCGGCCCGCAGACATCATGGGTAAGCAGGATATCGACATTCAGCCAGACGCTTTCACCCGCGTCGACAAATGTTCTGTTTGCTGCCTTAGAAAGGATTTTTTGGGTTATTGTTTGTGCCATTGTTTTTAAACCTCGCTGTCTATGGTTTCAGGAGTGTTATTTTCAAAATAATACAGGCGAAGGCCGAGAGCCTGTAAATATGCCTTTGCGCTTGCTTCTATAATATCAGTGGAAACTCCTCTTCCGTTAAAAGAACTGTTGTTGTCTCTGATCCGAACCAGCGCTTCGCCGAGAGCCTGACGGCCGGCAGTGGTTGAACGTACCGAATAGGAAGTGACCATTGACTCGAGCCCAAGAGCCCTTTCAATAGCTCTGAAACAGGCATCAACTGGGCCATCGCCGGTGGCTGACTCTTCAAATACCTGGGCGTTGTGCCTGATCCTTACTGTTGCAGTTGGAATCGAGGCCGTGCCGCTATTGATATGAAGATAGTCGAGCTCATAAGCGTTTAGGGGTTTGTTTCTTTCATCCCCCATCAGTACCCTCAAGTCGTCGTCGTAGACCTCTTTCTTTTTATCAGCAATATCGACAAAGCGCTTGTAGATTGCTTCAAGTTCAGTGTCCTGCAAGTCGTAGCCGAGGGCATGGAGTCGTGATTGCAATCCATGCTTGCCTGAATGGCGGCCAAGGACAATGTTCGTTTGCGGTACACCGACTGACTCGGGCGTCATCACTTCATAGGTCTGACGGTTTTTCAGCATGCCGTCCTGATGAATACCGGATTCATGCGAAAATGCATTATCGCCGACAATAGCCTTGTTGGGCTGTATGATGATACCGGTAAAGGTGGAAACCATCCGGCTTGTATTGTACAGCTCTTCAGTTACGATACCGGTATAGAAGTTGTGCAGGTCACTGCGGACTTTGAGAGCCATGACAATCTCTTCCAGAGAGGCATTTCCGGCTCGCTCTCCAATGCCGTTCATGGAACACTCTACCTGCCGGGCACCATGTTCAAGTGCGCTGAGCGTGTTTGCTACAGCCAAGCCGAGGTCGTTATGGCAATGCACACTGATGATTGCACTGCCGATATTCGGAACATTATCGAGAAGATCAGCAATTTTTCTACCGAACTCGGAGGGCCAAGTATACCCTGTAGTGTCAGGGATATTGACTGTTGTTGCTCCTGCCGCGATGACAGCTTCGATGATTTCAGCAAGGTACCCTTGATCGGTACGGCCTGCATCTTCGGCGGAAAACTCAATATCAGAGGTGAATGTCTTGGCAAAGGTAACAGCATCAACAGCCATTTTCAAAATGGTCTGCCGTTTCTCCTTCAGGCTTGCTCCGTAACGGTCACTGCCGAATTTCCCGGCAATATGGATGTCAGAAGTGCCGATAAAGGTGTGAATTCGAGGCTTACGAGCCTCGGTGAGAGCTTTCCATGCGGCAGTGATATCGTTTTCAACCGCTCTGGCCAGCGCCGCCACAATAGCCGAAGACTCCGTGCCTATGCGTTGCACAGCTTCAAACTGAAGAGGAGAAGAGGCGGGGAAGCCTGCTTCTATCACGTCAACCCCCAGTTTTTCAAGCTGTCGGGCTATCTCAACCTTCTCCTGTACATTCAGAGCTGCACCAGGGGATTGCTCCCCATCGCGCAGTGTGGTATCAAATACGAGGATTTTTTCTTTCACATTATCTGCCCGCCTTTATTTTATTCAAGCGCCCAGATGCCTGACAATTGCCTCTGTCATAACTGTTGTTGACACGGTACTCTCTCCTGGATTTGCAATGTCTGCTGTACGCACGCCTGTTGCAAGTGTAGCCTCAATTGCCTGATAAATCTCCAGAGCAATCTCCGGCAGAGAGAAGCTATAGTCAAACATCATCGCTACAGAAGCGATTGTGGCAATAGGGTTTGCCTTGTTCTGTCCTGCAATATCAGGAGCACTGCCGTGTATAGGCTCATACAAAGCATGGTCTTTACCAATGCTTGCAGATGGCAGCATGCCGAGGCTTCCGGTGATCATTCCTGCGATATCACTTAAAATATCACCAAACAAGTTGCTGGTAACGATCACATCAAACTGCTTCGGGTTTCTTACTATCTGCATTGCAGCATTATCCACATACATATCGCTCAGCTCAATATCCGTATAATCCTTGTGAACCTCATGGACCACATTTCTCCAGAACTGTGAAACCTCGAGAACGTTTGCCTTGTCGATAGAAATCACTTTCTTGTCGCGTTTCCGTGCCTCTTCAAACGCCAGGCGCGTAATACGCTCAACTTCATAACGCTCGTACACCATGGTATTCCAGCCCTTGTTTTCATCGAATCCACGCGGCTGGCCAAAATAAATACCACCGGTCAGTTCACGAAACACAAGGAAATCAGTACCCTGAACTACGTCAGGCTTCAGAGATGATGCCCCAAGCAGTGCATCGTAAACTTTTGCAGGTCTGAGGTTCGCAAAAAGTCCTAGCTCTTTGCGGATTTTCAAGAGTGCAGCTTCCGGTTTATGTTCATGCGGCAGCTTTTCCCATTTAGGGCCGCCAACAGCACCAAGCAGAACTGCATCACATTTTTTGCACGCTTCAAGCGTAGCCTCGGTGAGCATCTCTCCGTGCAGGTCATAAGAAGCACCTCCGAATGGATGCTCCTCAATCTCAATGTCAAAGCCGTGTTTCTTTGAGAGCTGCTTCAGTACTGCAACAGCTCCTCTGACTACTTCCGGGCCTATGCCATCTCCCGGTATTGATACTATCTTATACATTGTTCTTTTTGGGGTAGGTTATTTTTTGATTAGCCAGCTCATCATATTGCGAAGCTTAGCCCCTACCGTTTCAATTGCATGGTTACGGTTATCCTCTCTGAGCTTGTTCAGGAGTTTGTATCCGCCATTGCACTCATCAATGAACTCCTTGGCAAAGCGTCCATCCTGTACCTCTTCTAGGATCTTTTTCATTTCAGCCTTCACTGCAGGAGTAATAAGGCGCGGTCCGCGGGTCATGCCGCCGTACTCAGCTGTATCGCTCACTGAATAGTTCATTCTCGACAGGCCTCCTTCATAATAAAGGTCGACAATCAGTTTCAACTCGTGCATACATTCAAAGTAGGCAAGTTCTTCAGGGTAACCGGCCTCAACAAGGGTCTCAAAACCGGCCTTGATAAGCTCGGCTGAACCACCGCAGAGTACAGCCTGTTCGCCGAACAGATCGGTTTCAGTTTCGTTTTTGATAGAGGTCTCAATAACTCCGGCCTTGGTGCCGCCAAGAGCTTTAGCCCAAGCAAGAGCTTGCTGTTTTGCCTCTCCCGTGGCATCCTGATGCACAGCGATAAGGCAGGGGACACCATTGCCCTGGGTAAAGGTGCGGCGCACAAGGTGACCTGGGCTTTTAGGAGCGATCATGATAACGTTGACGGTCTCATCCGGAATGATCTGTTTATAATGGATATTGAAGCCATGAGCAAAAGCAAGGGTATTGCCTGCTACAAGGTTCGGAGCAATTTCAGAATCATAAATCGCCTTCTGTGTCTGGTCAGGAAGCAGCACCATAACAATGTCAGCCCATTTGACAGCTTCCGGAACGGTATCGACCTGCAACCCGGCCTCTCTTGCTTTTGCGGATGAAGAACTGTCAGAGCGAAGGCCTACGCGCACATTCAGGCCGCTATCCTTCAAGTTAAGGGCATGGGCATGGCCCTGACTGCCGTAACCGAGTATTGCAATATTCTTTCCCTGGAGATAGCCAAGATCGGCATCCTTATCGTAATAAACATTCATCAGAAAAATAGTTTTGATTGATAATACAGTAAAATGGTGTCACTCTCCACGGTGTATTGCAACAGCGCCTGATCGGGCTAACTCCTTTATTCCGTAGGGTTTGAAGATGTCAATAGTTGTGTTGATCTTATCCGGTGAACCGATGACCTCAATAGTAATGGATTTTTGTTTTATATCCACGACTTTTCCTTTAAAAACATTGATAAGTTCGAAAATCTCATGCTGCTGTGTTTTGCTGAGTTTCAAAGTCATCAAAAGCAGTTCCCGCTCAACATGAGGCTGCTTGGTCAGATCGGTTACTTTAATGGTATCAACAAGTCTGTTCAACTGCTTGATGACCTGATTGATGATCTGATCATCCGCAAAGGTCACAATGGTCATGCGCGAAATTTCAGGGTCCTCTGTTTCACCGATGGAAATGCTTGCCAGATTAAACCCCCGGGCGCTGAACATTGTAGCAACCCTGTTAAGGGTTCCAAACTTGTTTTCAACGAGTACTGATATGATGTGTTTCATATAATATTAAAAATTATATCCTTATAAGTCTTTATATATAAGTCCAAAGGAGCCATAAAAGGGGGACTATATATAAATACATTTATTTATAATAGTATGATTAAATCAGAATAGTTTATTTTTTAAAAGGATGAAATATTCTTTTGGTATAGCTGTTGGCGATTTTGATGCGCCTGGACTGATTAGATTCATTTAATAGTCTATCGTAGAGCTCTTTTTTCTTTTCTTCATATTCATCTTGAGTGAATATCCCATCTATTACCAGCTTATCCAGGTTGTCTAGAATTGGTTTCGCGATTTTATCAACCTCTTCCTTCCGTGTCAGCAAATCTTTCTTCTCATTATACTCTCTTTCCTGTATGTCTAATAAGGCAATTTTTTCATTATACTCATCTTCACTTATAAGCCGGTCAAGTTTTGATTTGTTAAGTAAGTTCCGTGTTTCGATATATGGGTTTTCTAATTGCTTTGTACTTAAATAATGATATTCACTATTATCTCTAGTATCTCGATTTCTATTATTACCTGAACTTCTTGGATGAGCCCCATATTCGTTTCGAGTCAAATCGCCCTTTTTCAGGAGTAGTAAGAGGAAAAAAAAGGGTATTAATTGCCACCACATACTTATACCTATATCATGGCATCTTTTTGCTCCCTGAGTAAAATAAAAGAACGTAAATGGGGCAGATGCCATCCATGATATCCAATAAACAAATACATCATAGGAATCTGTGATTATATAACTCGTAACAATGGCAGTAACTATACTGTTTATTATTGAAACTCCAGCGGAAAATATGATGAAACTTAAAAAGTATTCCCGCCTGTTGATTCTCCCTGCAAATGAAAAAGCGGATTTAAACATTGTAATATTATTTTTTCGGAGTCGTTGATCTAAAAAACATCTCTCCTTTTTAAAAAAAGTCTTTATCTTTAATTATTGATCTGACTTTAGTAGTAAAATAATACAGATTCTGCCGTCAATGCCGGACCTATCCTCTATAATGCATTAAATTATAAGGGTTCAATGTGTTCAAGTGAGCCAGTTATAAATTGAAAATACATAATGCTAAGTTGATGTATTTTACAGTCAAAATCAAACCATTGTTTTAGGGTTCAGCCTCGCCAGAAGCATTTCAGTTATTGAGCCTCCTGCCGGGACCATGGGAAAAACCATATCTTTTTTCATAACCCTGAAATCAACAAGTACCGGTCCTTCATTATAGGCAAGTGCCTCTTTGATAGCTGCTTTTGCCGATTCAGGTGTTTCAGCCAGGAGAGCCTTGCAATTAAACGCTTCGGCAACCTTGACAAAGTCAGGGTTGCTTTCGGCAAGATCAGTAAATGAGTATTTTTCTTTATGGAACAGCTCCTGCCATTGGCGGACCATCCCGAGAAAGCTGTTATTGATCAGGAATATCTTAATCGGTGTTTTATAGTGAACAGCAGTGACAAGTTCCTGAATATTCATCATAATTCCGCCATCTCCACAGAACAGGACGACTGGACGATCGCTGATGCCGAAAGCTGCGCCGATGGCCGCAGGCAGACCGAATCCCATGGTGCCGAGTCCACCGCTGGTGATGATGGAACGCGGATTTCGGAATGTATAATATTGCGATGTCCACATCTGATGCTGGCCAACATCGGTTACCACGACAGCATTTCCCTCCGTTTGTCTCGACACCTCATCGATAACAAATTCGGTTCTCAGAGCCCCATCTTCCTTGTTGTAAGTCAAAGGGCACTGTTCACGCCATGATTGGATATCCGCAAGCCAGCTATCGCGATTTTCTACCATTTTCGGTGTCTCTTTCAGGAGCGTAGCCAGAAAGTCTTTGGCGTCGCCAACAATCGGCAAGTCAACCATGATGTTTTTATCAACATTGGTAGGATCAATGTCATTGTGAATGATGTAGGCATCGGGAGCAAATGTTTCAATTTTTCCCGTGACCCTGTCGTCAAATCGAGCACCGACAGCAATAAGCACATCACAGGCATTGACAGCCTGATTGGACCAGTATGTCCCGTGCATGCCAAGCATCCCCATGCTGAGCGGATGGTTGCCGGGGAAAGCTCCAAGTCCCTGCAGAGTCATGGTGACCGGGATGTTTTGTTGTATCGCAAAAGCCCGAAGCTCTTCTGATGCTTCAGCACTGATGACTCCGCCACCAACATAAAGAAGGGGGCGTTTTGCTTTGGCAATTTTATGCGCAGCTTTCTCAACCTGGTTAATGTGGCATGTGATTGTCGGCTTGAATCCACGGATTTCTACCGTTTCAGGCCAATGAAATGCGCCTGATGCATTAAGAATATCTTTCGGCATATCAATCAGCACAGGTCCAGGCCTGCCATTTGTAGCAAGAAAAAATGCCTTGCGGATTGTTATGGCAAGCTCTTTGACATCCTTGACAAGAAAATTGTGTTTTGTTATGGATCTCGTGATCCCTACAATATCGGCTTCCTGAAAGGCGTCATTGCCAATGAGTGAGCTTGGAACCTGTCCGGTAAAGACCACCATTGGCGACGAGTCCATATAGGCATTGGCTATGCCTGTAACGGTGTTTGTCGCACCGGGTCCTGAAGTGACAAGAACAACACCAGGTTTTCCTGTCGCGCGGGCGTATCCCTCAGCCATATGAGTTGCACCCTGCTCATGACGGACAAGAATGTGCTTGATATCCTTTACATCGTACAGAGTCTCATAAACTTTTAAGAGCGAACCGCCCGGATACCCGAAAATATATTCGACGTTTTCTCGTCGTAGACATTCGAAAAAAATTTCTGAGCCATTGAGAGTTTGGCTTGAAGAATGCATAGCGTGTTTATTTAGGTTCACAGGTAACAGTGCTTTTCAGTATTGCCCCGGTATTGGCTGATGTGACCAGTTGAGCATACCTTGCCAGATAGCCTTTTGTTATTTTTGGCACAAACGGCTTGAGTAACGCCAGCCGTTCAGCAATAATATCATCAGTTAAATCCACAGAGATGCTTCTGTTTGGAATATCAACAGTTATGATATCACCATTTTCAAGTGCAGCAATGGGACCTTTCTCTGCAGCTTCGGGCGAGATGTGACCTATACAGGCACCTCTCGAACCTCCGGAAAACCGTCCATCAGTAATGAGCGCAACTGATTCCCCAAGCCCTCTACCCATAATGGCGCTGGTAGGGGAAAGCATTTCCGGCATTCCAGGGCCGCCTTTTGGTCCCTCATAGCGAATGACAACCACATCACCGGCTTTGACATCATCCCCCATAATACCTTTGATGGCATCATCCTGGCAGTCATAAACCTTTGCCGGCCCTGTATGTTTCATCATTTCGGCAGCGACGGCACCGGTTTTAACAACAGCGCCCAGTGGGGCAAGATTCCCGTAAAGAACCGCCAGGCCACCTGAAAATGAGTAGGGGTCTTCAACGCTTCTTATGACAGATCGGTCCAAGACCTCGGCGTCGCAGATATTTTCACCAAGTGTTTTCCCTGTTACAGTCAGTGCCGAAAGATCAAGAAGCCCCTCAATCTTACTGAGTTCATGAAGGATTGCTGATACTCCGCCAGCCCGGTCAACATCCTCTATATGGACGGCCATTGTTGCCGGGCTCACCTTGCATATATAGGGTGTCTTGGCAGAAAGCGCATTGAGTTCAGAGAAATCAAAATCCAGTTCTGCTTCATTTGCAAGGGCAAGGGTATGCAGGATGGTGTTGGTGCTGCCTCCCATTGCAAAGTCAAGAGCAAAAGCATTCAGCAAAGCCTTTCGGGTAAGGATATCCCTCGGTCTGATATTCTTTTTTACCAGATCAATGATACGTCGTGAAGCTTCCTGTACCAGTTCATTACGACGAGAGTCAATTGCAAGTATTGTCCCGTTGCCTGGCAGAGCAAAACCAAGGGCTTCACTGAGGCAGTTCATCGAGTTAGCTGTAAACATTCCGGAACACGAGCCGCAACTAGGGCAGGCATTGTCTTCTATGGATCCCAGTTCACTCTCGCTGATTTTTCCTGTACTGTACTGGCCTACTGCCTCAAAGACCGAAATCAGGTCAATTGTTTTTCCGGAAGGGGTATGGCCAGCCTTCATTGGCCCTCCGGAAACGAAAATAACCGGAATGTTGATTCGAAGTGCGGCCATCATCATGCCAGGGGTGATCTTGTCACAGTTTGGTATACAGACAAGTCCATCGAGCCGGTGTGCTTCAGCAACGGTCTCGACACTGTCAGCAATAAGTTCACGGCTTGCAAGTGAGTAGCGCATGCCGATATGACCCATAGCAATACCATCGCAAACCCCGATGGTATTGAATTCAAAGGGCACCCCCCCGGCTTTGCGAACCTCTTCTTTTGCGATTTTTCCCAGCTCCTGAAGGTGGGCATGACCTGGGATAAGTTCATTATAGGAGTTGCATATGCCTATAAAGGGTTTTCTGAAGTCATCGTTTGAGACAATTGACCCTGTGGCTTTCAGAAGACTGCGGTGAGGCGCTTTTTCAAACCCTGTTTTAATAGTATCAGATCTCATTGCAGTTCAAGTATTTTTTTGACAATTAAAAGAAACCCCCGAGACCGCTGTTCCCGAAGCCACTGTGATGAAAAGTCTGAAAGAGAAAAAAATGGACTTGGGATCGGCTTTGGGCTCAGAGCACAGCAACACTCAGTGATGAAATCACCACAGTGACAAAAAACCCGATCATGGAATGGAGGGTGTTAAGCAAATGCTTGTCATTAAAGCCGAAACCGGATGAACTCGTCAAAGCAGGTTGTTCGACACCACGGCAGGAACTGCAGGTATATAAATTGAATGCAGACATTGAAGCGAACAAGTTTCTATCGGTATTAAACTGAGATTCGTAATAAATTACATTTAATGTTTTATTAAAGCAAGCATTAAAAAAGTTAAAATCCGATGGATTTTTACTGTTTATTCTGTTGTGTTACAGTTATATTTTTTAAAGAATTCCATGCCCGGTTAAGTGCCGGTTTTTTCGGACTAAACCATCAAAAAAGTTCCACACCCATGCTGAACATCCAAGCTCCATTGCCTCAGGATCTGCCAGCCTTTTTTTTGACGTTGTGTCTGGTTCTGCTGTTTGTTCTCCTTGCTGAATTACTTACAAAAAAATTCAGTATCAGCAGTCTGGTGGTCAGAAAAATTATTCATTTCTGCCTGGGTGTAGTTGTTTTTTTTGTGCCATCCTATTTTCAATCCAGCTTTTATCCAGCGCTTACCGCACTTGTTTTTTTGCTTTTCAACGCGCTTAATATCCGGTTCAAATGGTTTGGCTCTTTGCTTGCTCTTTCCGAAGACAATAATCTTCAGTCACCGGCAGTAAAAAGTTATGGCTCACTTTTTTTCCCGCTTATTTTTCTGCTTCAGATTCTTTTTCTGTGGGAGTCCCATAAGTGGATACTGCAGACCTCCATGCTTGTCATGGGCGTCAGTGACTCGCTTGCTGCTCTTGTGGGAAGCTCGGTCGGCAAAAAACATATTGAGCATCTAACGAAAAACCCTAAAACTGTTGAGGGTTCTTTGACCATGTTTTTCAGCAGCTTTATTCTGCTGAGCGCTACTCTCATGCTGTTCAGCAAAGATTTCACCGGAGGGCTGACCGGCAAGTCGTTATTAATGCTTGTAGCTCTTGCACTTCTTCTTGCGGTTGTCTCAACTGCTGTCGAAGCTCTTTTATCGCACGGTCTCGACAATTTTTTTATTCCCCTGTCGATTGCTTATGCTCTCTATGTTCTTGAAATGAACCATACTATTCTTCTTGAGCGCTTTCTCCTCGGAGGACTATTTGCTTTTCTTCTTGCAGTTTTTTCCATCAAAGTAAAGTTTCTTAATAACAGTGGCGCTACGGCGACATTTTTGCTCGGTACCACTATTTTTGGTATTGGAGGGATGGCCTGGACGGTACCGCTTTTGACTTTTTATCTTTTGTCGTCAGTCTTGTCGAAGCTCGGCAAAAAACGTAAGGCGAAATTTGATCTTGTTTTTGAAAAAGGCTCACAGCGCGATGCTGGTCAGGTTTATGCCAACGGCGGCATTGCATGGATTTTAATGGTTATTTTTTCACTCACCAATAACCCGGCTGTTTTTTTTGCCTACCTCGGAACGCTTGCTGCAGTGCAGGCCGATACCTGGGCTACAGAGATTGGTACCATGTGGCCAAATCCAAAAGCCTGGCTGGTGACTTCCTTCAAGCAGGTGCCTGTCGGAACATCTGGAGGTGTTTCAGTGCCGGGGACTTCCGGAGCATTCCTTGGTTCGCTTTTTATATGTGCAAGCGCAATGCTTGTTAATGTCAAATGGCTCTCTGATTTTGGAATACTCCAATCGTTTCTTCTCATAGGCTTTTCCGGACTTCTGGCCAGTTTGGTTGACAGCTTTTTCGGTGCAACCGTTCAGGCTCAGTATTTTGACCCGATCCGCGAAAAAGTAACCGAAAGGACCCATAGCATTACAGAGGATGGCTTACTTGTTGAAAACCGGCTTATAAAAGGAACACCCTTTGTTAATAACGATCTCGTCAATACGCTTTGTGCGCTTTCTGGTTCTGCATTGGCGTATATGGTCATTGAGAATGTGCATTTGTTTCATTGAACTTTAATTATTTCTATCGATATGGTTGATTCTTATCTCGGAATTTTTGGCCTGCTTTCTGATGCTGGACCTGTGGTATTATTTGTGCTTTCTGTACTCCTCTCATTTTCTATTGTATCATGGGCAATCATTGCATACAAATTCACCTATGTCAGAAAATCTTTGAGTGAGTCCAGAGCTTTCCTTGACTATTTTTTCGAAATCTACAATGTTGACAAAGTGTTTGTCGAAAGTGAAAAATACAGAAAAGGCTCTCTTCCGAGGGTTTTCCGTTCTGGGTATGTCGAATATCACGCTCTCGGCGATAAGGCTGATATTCGCCAGCTCAGGGTACGCATTGCCCGTGCAGTTAACCGTGAAGCCAATGCAGAAAGCAAAAGGCTCTCCTCACTGGTTCCGTTTCTTGCAACAGTAGGCAATACAGCTCCGTTTATTGGTCTTTTTGGAACCGTATGGGGTATCATGACCTCATTTCATAACATTGGCAAGGCCCAGTCGTCCTCTCTTGCAGCTGTAGCTCCAGGTATTTCAGAGGCTCTGATCGCTACTGCGGCAGGTCTTGCTGCTGCTATTCCCGCAGTAATGGCCTATAATTATTTTACCCATCAGATCGGCATTATTGAGCGCGATCTTGAGGAGTTCTCTCCGGAATTTGTTGCCGCATTCATTAACGAACCATAGGTACCCCCAGGATATGATAACTTCAGGTAAAGGCAGGTTGATGAGTGATATCAATGTAACACCCTTCGTTGATGTCATGCTTGTGCTGCTGATTATTTTTATGGTAACCGCTCCCATGATGACAAATGGCGTAAAGGTTGATACGCCGCAGACTACCCTTCAACAGATGGATATAGATGAGAAAGCTCTTGTCATCAGCATAGACGCTTCTCGTCGCGTTTTTATTAATCAATATCAATTGAATGCCTCTGAGGTACGCCAGAAGTTACCGACAATACTGGATGTAAAGCATACCGGTGACGTCTATCTTAAAGCCGACAAATCTCTTCCTTACGGGCTGGTCATGGATGTTATGGCTCAGATCAAGGATGCAGGGATTGAGCATATTGGTATGGTGACTGAACCGGTACCGGTAAAGAAGGCAGGCAGGAAATAAGTGGGGAGTATGGAAAAAGGTCAGAAGCGTATTGATGCTGAAAAAAACTTTTCACTTTGGCTTGTTGCGGCAGCACTCATGCATGCCGTTGTGATTTTTCTGGCAATATATCTCCAGATATTGGATGCAAACCGGATTGTTAAGCCGAAAATTGTAAGTGTCAGTATTGTGTCGCTTCCCGGTTCAGGTGGATCGTTCGAAGTTTCTGCAAAGGGTGGCCGAGAGTCCGCTCCCGCTCCCGAAGCCCCGCATCCGGCCGGGAGCAAGAAAAGTGTTGGTGTTAAGGAGGCGCTCCCCGAATTGGCTCCTGTTACTCCAAAGAAAGAAGCGAAACCCGTTACTCCAAAGAAAGAAACTAAACCGGTTAAGATTAAGGAAAAGGTTCCAGAAGCAGCACCGGCTCCCCCAAAGAAAGTTGCGGTCGCACCTTTGCCGGCAAAAGCAAAGCCTAAAGCTGTTGATAAGCCTGCTGATATCACCAAAACACTTGAGCGTCTCAAGCAAAATGTCGACAAAAAAATGGCCTCATCGCCATCGACCTCTGCCGGCAGTTTAAACAATGCACTTGCCCGGCTTCAGCAGAAGGTACAATCGGAGGGACACCCGGTATCAACAGGCTCAGGAAGTGGAAAAGGCAGTTCATCTGGTGGCCGGAGTGGTGCAGGAAAAGGGTATGGAGGGGGAGGTCCATCCGCCCCGTACCAGGCAGAAATCGCTTCAATTATTATGCAGAACTGGGAATTTTCCAAGTTGCTGCTTAAAAATAGTTATGGAATGGAGGTCTATGTTCGCATTAATATTCTTGCTAACGGAACAATTAACAAGATTGTTTTTGATAAAAAAGCTTCTAGCGAATACCTCAACAATTCTGTAAAAAAAGCCCTTGAAAAATCATCTCCTCTTCCCGTTCTTCCAAAACAGGAAGGTACAGGGGATGTGTGGATTGGATTTGTATTTACTCCTGAAGGCATTGAGAAGTGACCATGGTTGACCATCTGGAGTGCAGTAACCTCAGGTATCATGGTCTCCTATAGGCAAATAATTTGCATCTTCTACATGGGAAAATAGAGGTGAAAACAATATATTTTGCACATATGACGCAACACCCCATAAAGGGTCGGGCTGCAAGCGCAAAAGAATATATCGTCAGGCTTGGTGTGGCCTTATCCCGTCTCGAATCAGTCAGTTTTGGTTCAGAGTGATTAAAGAAATGGTATAAATATGAATACATACTCCAATATGCTTTATGAATAAAAAGATTACACCTTTTCTTTTTTTGCCGTTTCTTGTTTTATCTGCCTGCGCATCAAAACAAGATCTTGTTGTTGTACAGGATGATCTGCAAAAACTGAAAACCGAATCTGCAGCCATTAAAACACAGTCTGCAGGTTCCTATTCAGATGTTCAGCAGGTTCACGATGAGATTGCTCGCCTGCAGGGCGGGATAGAAGAGGCTGCGCATAAGAACGGCCAGACATTCGGGCGCCTTGGAATGGAAGATTCTCTTCTGGTCCACAAGGCTGACGATCTTGAATCCAGACTGCAGAAAATTGAGCAGTATCTTGGCATTGACAAAAAGGAACAATCCTCATTAGTCGCGTCGAATCCGAAAGAATCCACTGAGAGTGCTAAACCCTCAGGAGTTATTGATGATGCGGCATTACTCAAAGAAGGACTGGAAAGGCTTGGAAAAAATAGTTTTGCCCCGGCGAGGGAGAGTTTCACTGCGCTTTTGAAGACCTACCCCGTATCCGCTCTTGCTGATCAGGCACAGTTTTATCTTGCCGAAAGCTACTTTGGTGAAAAATGGTATGAAAAAGCTATTCTTGAATATCAGGTAGTGATAGCTAAATATGTCAAAAGCAGCAAGCGTCCTGCAGCGCTATTCAAACAGGCAATTTCTTTTGAAAAGATAGGCGATACAGCTAATGCGAAAGCAAGGTTCAAGGCGCTTGCCAATGTGTATCCAAAAGCACCTGAAGCTGCATTGGCGCGCAAGAAAATCCAGTAGTACCGATCACTCTGAAGAAATCAGTAGAATACAAAAAGCCCTAGTTATTCCGGGGCTTTTTGTATTACAGGAGGTGACGTGTTATCACGAAAAAAGCGAAAACTGATCGCGCTTACTTGAAAAACTCATTAAGGGTATAGGTGCGGCGATCAATTTCAACACAAAGTTTTTGCTGGAGAGAATCATAAAAGACAGGAATATCCCTCATGGTCCACTTTATCCCCCGGTTGTCAAAGTCGATGACGTAACGGTTTTCATTGTCAATAACTTTTTTCTTCAGGTCAATACCGATATCCGGCTGAGTAGTCAACACAAAAAGCTCGATTTCGCCGCTTATGACCTCATTGATGATCTCCTTTGTAGGCGATAGCTTTCTGCGTCCGGAAGCCGGGCTGATCTCAATTTGAAGGTTGTCTCTGTTATCTCTTTTCGCAGAGGTTATAAAGTATTTTGCTGCTTTATGAACCGCATTGCCTGACCATGGCCCTGATGTACTGACTCTGACCTGATTTGTGCCGGTGTTAGGACGGCTGAGCTGAGGTTGCATTGTTTGCACGGTTAAAATTTGCAAAAATAACACACTCCGGTGTTTTACCTTTCTTTGATGATAAATTAGCAAAACAAGGTTAAATAACAAAGGGATTCATAATGAATCCCTTTGTTAAAGAACAATATTACCGCTGTATCCGATTACTTCTTGCTGTCGTCGATTACTTCAAACTCAGCATTTTCAACTTCACCGTTTCCACTGCCCGCTCCGTTCTTTTCCTTACCGCCACTGTGAGCCTCCGGTTCACCCTGTGCTGATTCAGCGCTTTGTGACTCATAGAGTTTGGATGCAATCTCTCCCCACTCCTTGTTGAGTTCCTCCATGGCAGACTTGATTGACTCGATGGTACCGTTCTTATAGGCCTCCTTAAGCTTTTCCAGTGTGCCTTCCAGAGTGGAGCGCTTGTCAGCAGGTATTTTGTCGCCAAGCTCTTTCAACTGCTTTTCTGTACTGAAAATGAGTCCGTCTGCAATGTTTTTCGTATCGACCTCTTCCTTGCGTTTCTGATCTTCCGCAGCATGATCCTTAGCATCTTCTTTCATTTTATTGATCTCAGCATCACTGAGTTTGCTGCTTGATTCGATTTTTATGCTCTGTTCCTTTCCAGTTGCCTTATCCTTGGCCGAAACATTCAGAATACCGTTCGAATCGATATCAAAGGCAACTTCGATCTGCGGAAGGCCTCTTGGAGAAGGAGGTATATCACCTAAATGAAAACGTCCAAGTGTTTTGTTATCGGTTGCCATTGGGCGTTCTCCCTGCAGGACGTGAACTTCAACCGAGGTCTGGTTGTCACCCGCAGTTGAAAAAATCTCCTGCTTTTTTGTCGGAATCGTGGTGTTCGCTTCAATAAGCTTCGTCATAACCCCACCAAGAGTTTCGATTCCGAGTGAAAGGGGAGTAACATCAAGAAGCAGAACATCAGTAACATCTCCCTTAAGAACACCACCCTGGATAGCTGCACCGATAGCAACAACTTCATCCGGATTGACGCTTTTGTTCGGTTCCTTTCCAAAGAAATCCTTGACCAGCGCCTGTACTTTCGGAATACGGGTTGAGCCGCCCACAAGCACAACTTCATCGATCTCTTTCATTTCAACCTTTGAATTCTTGATGGCACGTCGGCAAGGGTCAAGAATCTTGTCGAACAGGTCTGAACACAATGCCTCAAATTTTGCACGTGTCAGATTGATCACCAAGTGCTTCGGACCTTCCTGGGTTGCTGTAATAAATGGAAGGTTGATTTCTGTGTCAGTCCTTGAAGAGAGTTCAATTTTCGCTTTTTCAGCAGCTTCTTTAAGGCGCTGTAACGTAATCGCATCCTTACGGAGATCTATGCCTTCCTGTTTTTTAAACTCTTCAGCGATATAATCGATAATTTTCTGGTCAAAGTCATCGCCGCCAAGGTGTGTGTCGCCATCAGTGGATTTAACTTCAAAAACACCATCACCAAGTTCAAGAATTGATATATCAAACGTTCCGCCGCCAAGGTCAAAAACCGCCACTTTCTCACTCTCCTGTTTTCTGTCAAGTCCATAGGCCAGAGCCGCAGCAGTAGGTTCATTGATAATTCGTTTCACATCAAGACCAGCAATTCGTCCTGCATCTTTTGTCGCCTGTCTCTGGGCATCATTGAAATATGCCGGTACAGTGATAACTGCTTCGGTAACTTTTTCACCAAGAAAATCTTCCGCAGTCTGCTTCATTTTCTGCAAGATCATTGCTGAAATTTCCTGTGGCGAGTATACTTTATCATTTATTTTTACACGAGCCTCGCCATTTTCATTGATGATTTCATATGGCGCAAACTTCTTTTCATTTGTGACCTCCTCATATTTGCGTCCCATGAAGCGTTTAATTGAAAAAATCGTATTCTTGGGGTTTGTGATAGCCTGTCTTTTTGCAGCCTGTCCTACCAAGCGATCGCCTGTTTTCGTTAATGCTATAATAGACGGTGTTGTACGGTTACCTTCAGAATTTTCAATAACCGATGGCTGCGATCCCTGCATGACTGCAACACAGGAGTTCGTTGTGCCAAGATCGATGCCGATAATTTTTCCCATAAGAGTAATTCCTTTTTTTAGATAGTGATATATAAAGAACCGGACTCGCATCGTATGCCGCTGAGTCTGGATTGTATCATGTTAATTGATCGAAATTTCCTTTGCTTTTTTTGTTATCTGAGCTTTTGGCAAGGTTACATGAAGTATTCCATTGTCAAGCCCTGCATTAATGTTCTCCTGATCAATACTCTCACCAAGATTAAATTTTCTCTGAAGGCAACCATAGGTTCTTTCAATACGCAGGTAACCTTTTTTGTTCTCTTCACTGGACTGCTTTCTCTCTGCTTTTATGGTCAGCACATCGTCCTCAATATTGAGAACGATCTCATCTTTGGCTAAACCCGGCAACTCAGCATCAATATGAAACCCGCTCTCATCTTCCGATATATCAACATTAAAAGCCGGCATTGCAGATGTTTTGGCACTTGAACGGATATCATCAAACAGCCTCATTGGGTCTTTAGATAACTTTACGATCATGTTGTTCTCCTTTTTAAGCTTGCTATTATTATTTGATTCATTGTAAGCGATGAACGACTTACTACCAATAATATGCAAGAAGCGTGCCAACGCATGAAAGCAGTGATTTTTGTTCTTTTTTAGAGATATAAAAGGAAAAGTTATGATAAAAATGTCGCACTACTATTTACTGTTATGATATAATGTCATACAATGTCAATATTGACAGGGTATGCACAATATCGTACACTTGCTTGTGGATTATAAAGTAATTCGATGTAGAGTTGTAACGCTGAGGCAGTGAGATTCAAGCAAATTTGAATGTATTATTGCGGCGCGATAAGGTGGGGCTTTCGGTCAGTTGGATAGCTTGGTGTTGACGTTCTGTACCCAGCTGAGTCGCTCCTGAAGATTTTCAACAACACTTTTTGAGCTCAGATAGCATGAATAGATAATGCTGTCATCAGCGATACGGTAATAGCATTTTAAACCCTCTTTGCGGCGGTTAACAACCCCATTTTCATGCATCAGGGCAAGATGTTTTGAAATGTTTGCCTGAGTCGCATTAACCTTCTTGACGATCTCCTGAACAGTATGCTCCCGCTCACACAGAACACGCAATATTTTAAGTCTCATTGGCTCAGAGAGCAGCTTGAACCGGCTCGATACAGCTTCAAGCATTTCGTCAGGCATATTGAGATTCCACCTTTTAACTTCTTCTTCAGTTATGGTAACAGTCTTATTCATGAGAACCTTTTTGCGGAAGGGGTAGTAATTATAATACCCGCTTGACATTGATAATGTTTTCTTAAGTGGTTATGTGACTATATAGCCATTAAATTATACTAATCAAACCATAAACGAATTTTATGAGAGTATCATAATGAATAAAAGAGATTGGCTATTTTGAAAGGTATGTATCTCAGTGCTCTAAACTGCTCATGCTGGTTAATTCCATAATAGAATTAAACAAGCTTTGAGGAGCCTTAAACTGAACAATTTTTTCCTTGATGATCATTTTGGTTTTCTTGGCATCTTCAAACTCATCTCTGCACTCTTTGCACTCCGAGAGGTGTAATAGAAAGCCCTCTTCTTCCTTTACTCTTAGCTCACAATCCACGGCGGCACTCATAAGTACCTGGGCTTTTTGGCAGTTCATAGTTTACAAATTTTTGAGCGTAATGATTTTAATGATCTTTATCGGTATTGAATCCATATTTTTTAGCATACCCCTCAAGTTGCTCACGAAGCAGTTTTCTACCTCTATATAACCTTGATCTTACTGTTCCGATCGGGCTTTCAACCATATTTGCAATTTCTTCATAAGTAAACCCGTCAATATCACACAGCTGTATCACTTCCCTGAACTCTTCAGGCAAAGAGTGAAGAGCCTGATGGACCTCTTCATGCAGCAATGAATGGAAATAATCGCTTTCAGCTTCACTGGTATCATTCTGAACATCTTTGATAGAATGATAAAAATCCTTTATAAGATCGTAATCGACCTTCCCCGGTTCTTTAGAATTTTTGCGAAACCGGTTGATATAATTGTTTTTCAGGATTTTAAACAGCCAGGCCTTACAGTTTGTTCCCCTCTCAAAAGAATTAAAAAATCTATACGCCTTGAGATAGGTTTCCTGTACCAGATCTTCGGCATCACTCGGATTCATGGTTAAATGGAGCGCGTAATTATAGAGCGAATTCAGATGAACAACCGCTTCCTTTTGAAACTCAAGTTGCTTTTGACGCTCCTCCTTGGACAAAGATTCTTTTTTTGTCCTGGTTGTGGTGTTACGGGTTGGATCGGGTTTATCCATGAGCTAAAGTCTACCGGGTTCAAATCACATTGTTTTGTATGCAGGACTGAAATCATAAAATAATTAAAGCAAAAAACACTCCAAATCTCATAAATATAAGTTTTTCCATTCATATAGAGAGGAATCAATCCGCAACAACAGGTTAACCCCTGCCACTTTCAGGTGTAGTACAACAGAGAAGGCCAAACCTTCTGGCAGTGCAGAAGAAGAACGTTATCGCTCGCTTTACTGACTGTCGGGAGGCTTGGCCTTTGCCTCTGCTCTCTGAAAAGCTTTCAGGATGAATGAGCTTTTCAATTCATGGTGCTTCTTTTATTTATTGTTCTCATCTTTGTGTTGAGCACCTTCTTGTTTCTTGCTGTCAGAGTGACCCTGTGGTTTGTTGTCAGAGGGCTTGTTTGGCTGACCCTGTGGTTTGTTGTCAGAGGGCTTGTTTGGCTGACCCTGTGGTTTGTTGTCAGAGGGCTTGTTTGGCTGACCCTGTGGCTTGTTGTCAGAAGGCTTGTTTGGTTGGCCCTGTGGCTTGTTGTCAGAAGGCTTGTTTGGTTGGCCATGATTCGGCTTGTTGTCAAAAGCATTGTTGAACTGGCCATGATTCGGTTTGTTATCTTGGCCGTTGCTTTGCTGAGCATGATTCGGCTTGTTATCAGGAGCTTCGTTTTGACGCCCTTGGTGCGACCTTACTTCAACGTTCTGGTTTGACGGCTCGTGACGATTTGGTATGAACTCAGTATGGGTATTTGGTTGCTCTTCATACGATCTGCGACCTTCACCGTTCCTTTCATCAATAAATCGCCTTCTGTTGTCATCATCACGCTGATAGTTGTTATCACGGCTATCAGCTCTGCGATACTCAATATCGCGATATCTGCTTATCTCATCCCAGCTATACCTTCTCAGCTTTAATGGTAAACGGTTATTCTTCGTAAGAATCCAGGGCCCCCGGTAACGAAGAGAGCTGTACCAGCGACCGTCATCGAAGATGTAGTACCTTTTTCCATAGAATATCATATCATATCGACTCCCGACAGATACTGAAAAACCTTGATTTTTTAGGTAAATCAATCTTGGTGGAGAATCAATAACAAAGGATGGTCTGCTTCCTGTACTGAAATGCACATCGTTTTTTGCATGAACAGCGGCGAAAGGGCTGCCAAGAAGCATACCTGCTATTCCAGCGGTCAACCATATCTGGTTTTTCATTATTTTTTAACTATTTATTCATTTGATTAAAACACTTTACCTTCATCAAAAATAAGCAATAAAAAAATTTAAAGCCTGAGTTTTTTCAATCTTGCGTTTCTCATGCTTTGCTTACCTCTCCCCAAATGCCCCTATTTTCTCAAGCCGAAGCTTTTCTTAATCGATTTTTAAGTTTGATTTAAGCTCGCCATAGTTAGGGGCAGTTATCTTATAGCCGATTGCTATGAATGCTTAATGAGACTGAACTATGTGGAAATCTGTTTTTATTCAACGTGCTGTACCGCTCATTGTCTCCTATCTGTTGCTTATTTTTGCGGCAATATCGCTTGACTACCTTTTTCATCTTGTACATCTTGCATGGATAGGTCGGTATATAGGATTTGCCGGCACTGCTTTTCTTGTTTTTTCCTTTGCCTATTCCGCCCGTAAAAGTAAAGTGATAAGAAATGGAACACTCAAATTCTTTCTTTGGCTTCACTGCAAAGCAGGATGGATCGGAACCTTGATGATTCTCCTTCATTCAGGAATCCATTTCAATGCCGCTCTTCCCTGGGTAGCTACAGCCTTTATGCTGATAGTCACAGGAAGCGGACATGTCGGACAATATCTGCTGAAAAAAGTCAGGGATGAGGTGAAAATGAAAATCAAACAGCTTGGTCTCGAAGTGACTGATGATAACCTTGATCGTCAACAATATTGGGACACTTTGACTGTCAAAACTCTGGAGAAATGGAGAACCATCCATATGCCTGTGGTTTCCATATTGATGGCTTTGACCCTCATCCATATTCTGAGCATAACATTTTTTTTGAACTGGAGGTAATCCCTTGAAAGTACTACTGTTTGTTTTTATAGCCTCAGCCATAATTATTGCGGCCTTGGCAGTTGCGTTCCCTGAACTCCTTCTTAACCCCGGGCCGCTGATGAAAGGCCATCAGCCATTAAAAAAAGAGTGTGTGAGTTGTCACAAACCTTTTGCAGGTGTTACTTCAGTCCAGTGTATCAGCTGTCATAAACAAAGTGATATCGGCGTCCGGAATGTGGCCGGCAGTTTGCTTCCAAAAGAAGCTGGCAAGGTTCTCTTTCACAGCGGGGTCGACACAACCTCATGCATAGACTGTCATACCGATCACCGTGGTATTGACGTGGCAAAAGCACTTAAGCCTTTTAAACACAGCTCGCTTTCGATTGTAAAACAAAAAGAGTGCATGACATGCCACAGGAATAAAAAGCCTCAGAATGTTCTCCATCGTTATGCAACCGGCAATTGCTCACAGTGCCACGGAACAGATCAATGGAAGCCAGCTACCTTCAATCACAGCAAGCTTACGGCATCATCAGGGCAGCAGTGCATAACGTGCCACAAAGCTGACCAGCCGAAGGATAACCTTCACCTGAAAGTAACCGCAAGTTGTGCGGATTGCCATAAAACTACTGCCTGGAAACCGGCAACCTTTGACCATAACAGGTATTTCAGGCTTGACGGTGATCATAAGGCAAGCTGTGTTACCTGCCATACTGAACCGGGTAATTATAAAAAATATACCTGCTACAACTGTCATGAGCATGCACAGTCCCGAATAGCCTATAAGCATCAAAAGGAAGGAATATTCAATTATCAGAACTGCATGAAATGTCACCGCAACGGCAGCAAGGAAGGTGAGGGTGACAATGAACGAGAGGGACACAGGGGCGGTGACGATGATTAGCGTTCAGCATGAGCGACCATAAAAAACAGGTAACCGCAAGTTTGATCATTATCTCCTAAAGCAAGATTATTGGAAGAGAATCGCGCATTTTACTAATTAACTTAAAACAATATATTTCAAGGCAGTTCACAACGTTACTCCCGAATCAAGATGTACAATTTTTATGAATGAAGCTGCCGAAATCATTGTAATCGGCTCAGGAATTGGTGGCCTCACTGCCGCTGCGTTGCTTCAGGATCGAGGTATTTCAACGCTCGTTTTCGAGAAAAACCGTTATCCAGGAGGAAGCTGCTCTTCTTTTCAGCGTGAGGGTTACAATTTTGATGCCGGAGCATCAGTCTTTTACGGTTTTGGTGAAAACAGCAAAAGCGGCACACTCAACCTTCATACAAGGATATTCAGAAAACTTGGGCTTCAGGTGCCGACGATTTCCGATCCTGTACAGATTCATTATCATCTGCCAAGCGGTTTTTCAATCCCTGCTTTTTATGACCGCCATGCATTTCTCGATGCTCTCCGTGCACGTTTCCCGCATGAACGTGATGGCATTGAAAAGTTTTACAACGAACTTGAGGCAGTTCACGATATTCTCAGTTCACTTCCTGCCGGTTCGCTTGAGGATGTTTTCCATCTGGCGTCAGTAGGTGTAACTTTTCCAGCTAAAACCATCGCACTTGCACTGAAGACTTTTCGTTCAATGGGTAAAACAGCCAGGCGGTATATCCGCGATGAAGAGCTTCTTAAATTTATTGATATAGAAGCCTATTCCTGGGCGGTGCAGAACGCGGTTTCAACTCCACTGGTCAATGCCGGCATCTGTCTTGCTGATCGGCATTCCGGTGGCATCAACTATCCAGTCGGAGGTTCTGGTGCCATTCCCAAAGCATTATGTCAAGGCATTGAAAAATCCGGAGGTCGAATCCGCTACCAATCCGAGGTAACCTCTATAATTGTTGAAAATGGCGAAGCTCGAGGCGTCAGGCTTGCTGATGGGACTGAATATTTAGCAAAAGCAGTTATTACCAATGCCACTGTATGGGATACCTTTAATCGCCTGATCACCGATCCGCGCTACAAGGTTGATGAAAGCACATTTTTAAGAGCTCCGAGCTGGTTCCAGCTCTATCTCGGTGTAGATGCCTCAGTCATTCCAAAAGATTTTTATGTTCACCATATTCTTGTAGATAAGTGGGATGCCTATAATCAGCCCGGCGGGACCATTTATTTTTCAGCTCCAACGATTCTTGATCCCTCCCTGGCTCCTCCAGGCAAACATATCGTCCATGCTTTTGTTACCGCTGAGGCCGATGAGTGGCAACACTACGACCGGGAAAATGGTGCATACCGAAACGCAAAAGAAGCCTTGGCTGAAAGCGTGATATCCCGGACAGAACGTATTCTTCCAGGCCTGTCAAATGCTATCGAGCTCAAGGTGCTTGCAACGCCATTGACTCATCAGCGCTATCTTAACCGCTTCAAAGGATCCTATGGGCCGCTCTTGAAGCCAGGTCAGAACATCCTTCAAAAGCCCCAGAACAGCACACGGATTAAAAACCTCTTTGCCACTGGCGATAGTACCTTCCCGGGTCAGGGAGTGATCGCAGTCACCTATTCAGGAGTCTCATGCGCATCCTATATTGCAAGGCAATTCGGCAAACCGCTTGACGAATTGATTTAAATGCACCTCTCTTTATTCTTTACCTCCTCTGTAGGTTGGGTTGATTCCTGAACCCCAACAACAAACCTGTCGGTACCCTAAGCCCCCTAAGTCCTGCCCACTGCCCACAAACTTACCTGCTAGCTTGCAGCAAGCAGCATATCGATCTCCCTGAATGGAAGATCAGTCAGTTCGGCAAGAATCTTCTTCGTGACGTAACTTTTGAAAATATAGGTTCCTCGTCTCAGACTGTGGTTTTTCCAGAGTATATCCGAGATAGTCTCATGGGAGGTGAGTTTCAGTAAAAAAGGGAGCAGCGTATTGGTAAGAGCAAAAGAGGCTGTTTTAGCCACAGCGGAAGGAATGTTAGGGACGCAGTAGTGGGTAACCCCATGTTTTACATAAATAGGATTGGTATGCGATGTATGCCTGCTTGTGGCAAAGCAGGCCCCCTGATCAATAGAGACGTCAATAATAACCGAACCGGGCTTCATCGACTTAACCACCTGTTCACTCACCAGCGGTTTTGTTATTTTCTGTCTTGGGCTTAACGCACCGATCACAACATCCGACATCTTGGCAAGTTCAGCAATGTAATGGTCATTGGCTATTGCTGTGACAAGGTGACGGTTGAAAAACGCTTCAAATCTTCTCAGACGGTTAATCTCCTTGTCGATAACCGTGACCTGAGCACCAAGTCCGAGCGCGTCCTGCGCAGCAAAAAGCCCAACCGTTCCGGCACCGATAATAGTGACGTGGGCAGGTGGTACACCGGCAATTCCGCCAAGCAGTATTCCGCTGCCGCCATACCCGGTTTCAAGGTATTTAGCCGCTGTCTGAATGGCAAGAGAACCTGCAATTTCACTCAGTGTTCTTACTATCGGCAGCTCGCCATCCCTTGTTTCAATAAATTCAAATCCCAGTGCGGTGATATTCTTTTCAAGCAGGGCTTGTATAAGTTGAGGGGTAATGGTTCCAAGGTGCAGGGCTGAAATAAGCAGTTGCCCGGGCTGAAAGAGGGGGATTTCATCAGGTTGAGGGGGCGACACTTTGACGATGACGTTGGACCGCTCATAAAGCTCTTCGGGAGTTTCAGCAAGTGAAGCTCCCGCTTCCGCGTAATTGCTATCCGTAAAGTTGCAGAAATTTCCGGCAGCTCGCTCAATATTGACTTTGATGCCATGCTCAACAAGTATTTGAACTCCAGGAGGTGAAATAGCCACCCGTCTCTCATCCTGAGCACGTTCTCTCGGTATTCCGAGAACAACATCCATAGTTCTCTCAGGCTTGATCAACCACCGTTCAAGGGTTTTCGCACCAAGCTCAAACTCAATATTTTCAATATCCGAAGAATACCCCATCAGGAGTTCATGGTTGCTGTTTTTACCCGATTCGCCGCAATGGGAAAAACTACTTTTTAGATATCTTGACCGATTCTGGTAACCGGAGTTTTATTTATCCCGCAGCATGAAGTATCCGTTCCCGGCAATTGCAGGCATTCTCCAGTGACATTGCACACAACCTCTGCTGCACTCTTGAAAACTCCTTTCACCCCCTCGGTAAGGATGGATACAGGGTACTGCATGAAGGGAAATGTCTCCATAAAAGTAGTACTTGCGAGAAGTGATCCATAAGCCAGTCCACTCCCGATTTTTTTCAACGAATCCCCGGGGCTTACTGTACCCGCTTTAACACGGTTAAAAAGGTTGCCTGCTCCATCCGGCAGTTTATTGGTCACATTATACCCGATAGTCTTGGCATACGTAATAAATTCCTGCACCTTTAACCCTAAAACAATGCGCCGGAGGTATTCAGCCCTCGAAAGCACCTTTATGGTTCCCTCCTTGACAATAACACTCCTGCAGGCAAGCCGTCCACCCTCCTTGAAAAGCTTATCAGAAATAAATGCTTTCTCCTCTAAACCAGGAGGCGACAGGCACTCACTTCCTTCTTTCACATACACAAAACAACTCTGGCAAATACCGTTCCCGCCACAGATACAGCCTATATGGCTCTTATTGAGTTGAGCAACCTTCAGAAGCACTTCACCAACATGCCCTTCGCAAGGTTTATCATTAATAGAGATGATCATTGGCTCATGCAATTAGTGGTGAATTAATTTAACCTCTTCATCAACCTCTTTTTTCTAAGATATAAAAAATTTGTCACCAGCACTCAATCAAACCTTGTTCTTCCCTTACAGAAGAACAAGGTTTAAGCGTTTACCTTTTTAAACCTATGCGGCAATACCTTCTCTCTCTGTATCGGTATTTTTTTCTTTATTGCTATTGCAGAAGGCTGAAATTTGAAAAGGTTTGCATGCTTCTGCATTCGTCTTTCCATCCTCTGAACATGTCGGCACTAAAGCATTGGCCAGTAACTGCAAAGCATCTCCGATTCCGCTGATGACATCTGCAATGAGTTGCCACAGATCAAAATCTCTTCCGGCCTGCAGGCGCATCGTATCAGGAAACTTTACAAGCGACTCCCACCCCATTTTAGCGGCATGTTCAGTCAACTGCAATGGATTGGTTTCAAAGCTCCTTTTTATCTCTTCAACTAACGAAACGACTCTAATGTCTCCCTCTTTTTCAACAGTGGTCAAGCAGGCCATTCTTGTTCCTTCATTGATCAATCGGCCTGAAAGAAGACCCTTTTCCTCAACACTGAGAGCCGACAGGTTCTCACTACCCTCAAGAACCTTTACATAGCATGTTTGACAGATGCTGTTGCCGCCGCAGAAATACCCGATATGTTCATGGTTGCTGCGAGCAATATCAAGCAGCCTGTCACCCTTCTTTGCTTCGTATGTGTGATTATTTATAGAGATGTTCATAATTGTAGGGTTTTAGTTTATAGGACTAATTTTGTCCGCTTATTATGAACATAAGAATTATTACAAAAGTTTCGATGGTGAAGTCAATTATTTTGAACCGCTAAAAAAAAAGTCTGTCATTTCGAATGTCCAGTGAGAAATCTCCCTGATCCTCCATGTATAAGTCCTATGGGCCCTATTGGACCTATAAGCCCTATTTCCCAGTGAAGCTAACTCCCGTATCAGCACTCTCTTTCGCAGCTGCGTCAATTTTATTAAGCAGTTCCGAATACTCGTCTATCAAAGCCGCCGGGGATGTTCCTGTACCGGCAGGATGGGTCAGTACAAGTTTTATTTTTTTATCCATCTTGAATCCAGGGTTATACTTCTGCATCCATGATTCCTGAACCGAAACAAACAGGTACTGGAAAAAATCCCTGTTTCCAAGATGTTCATCGTGCTGGTCAGGGAGATAAAGGGTCAACGTATACTTTTGAATATCAATCTTTTCAAGTCCCAGAGACGATCCGACTATTTTAAGTTTTGTCAAAAGAAGAAGGTTCGAAACCTCTTCAGGCAGCGCTCCAAAACGGTCTTTGAGTTCGACCGCCAGGGCATCGACGCTCTCAGCTAAGGGCGCTTTTGAGATTTTGTCATAAAACGCAAAACGTTCATGTGTCGCATTGACATAATAATCAGGAATGAGGGCGTCAAAGAAAAAGAGAAGATCACAGGCTTTTGATTGCCTGACTGACGGTTTGTCATCACCTGAAAACATGTGACTGAATTCATTTGATTTCAGTTCAGCCACAGTCTCTGCAAGCATTTTCTGATAGAGATCAAACCCGAGTTCATGGATATACCCCGATTGCTCAGCACCAAGCAGATTTCCAGCGCCGCGGATATCGAGATCCCGAAGAGCAATGTTAAAGCCTGATCCAAGTTCAGTAAAGCTTTCAATCACCGCAAGACGTTGAACGGCATCCCTTTTCAGAGTGTGCAGAGGTGGGGTTACCAGATAGCAGTATGCTTTTCGATCGCTTCGTCCCACTCTTCCGCGTAACTGGTAAAGGTCGGAAAGCCCGAACATGTCAGCCCGGTTGATGATGATGGTATTTGCATTCGAAATATCAAGGCCTGAACCGATAATTGTGGTTGAAATAAGCACGTCAACCTCTTTCTGCATGAAATCCATCATTATTTTTTCAAGCTCTTTGGCTGGTAACTGGCCATGAGCGTAAACAATCCTTGCAGAAGGAACAAGCTCTCTGAGTGTATTCAGGATCTCCTCAAGAGATGAAATCCGGTTATGCAGAAAAAATACCTGCCCCTCCCGTTTGATTTCCCTGAGGATAGCCGATTGAATAAGTGACGTGTCATAATCGGTAATGATAGTTTCTACCGGCTGCCGGTTTTTAGGCGGAGTAGAGACAATCGAAAGATCTCTTGCCCCAAGCATCGAAAACTGCAAGGTCCTGGGAATGGGTGTTGCAGACATGGTCAAGGTATCAACCCCAGGGAACTGTTCACGCAGTTTCTCTTTAACCTCAACCCCGAAGTGCTGCTCTTCATCAATAACAAGCAGACCAAGTTCTTTAAAGTGAACATCTTTCGATACCAGCCGATGAGTACCGATAACAATATCAACAAGTCCCAGCTCAATTTTTTTGAGTATTTCCAGTTGTTCCTTGCGAGGCACAAAGCGGCTGAGTACGGCAATTGAAATCGGAAAATTCTCAAACCTTCTGGTAAACGATTCAGCATGCTGATGGGCTAAGATGGTTGTCGGCGTCAGCACTGCAACCTGCTTTCTGGACTCAACAGCCTTGAAAGCCGAACGCATGGCAATCTCGGTTTTTCCAAAACCGGCATCACCGCATATTAACCTGTCCATCGGATGAGGTTCCTGCATATCTTTTTTAACCGCCTCAATTGCCTTAAACTGATCAGGTGTTTCATCAAAAATAAACGACGATTCAAATTCGCGCATGAATATAGAGTCAGGTTCAAAGGCAAATCCGGGCTGCATTTTCCGCTGGGCGTAAACCTTTATCAGGTTTATAGCAATATCACGGAGTTTCGAACGAACCTTCTCTTTTTTTGCCGCCCATTTCGAACTGCCAAGTTTTGAGAGTGTTGGAAGGGAGCTTTCCGAAGCCGTATATTTCGAGAGCAGGTTGATACTCTGCACATTAACAAAAAGCTGATCCCCGCCCGAATACTCAATAAGCACAGATTCCTGTTCGGAATTTCCAACCGTTATGGTTTCAAGGGATTTGAATATTCCAATGCCGTAATCCTCATGGACTACATAATCACCGACTTTAAGCTTCTGGAGATCCTTGAGTGAAATTCCCCTTATTTTCCGTTTACGGTGAGCTTTATGAGAGTGAAGTTTCCCAAAGATGTCCGACTCAGTATAGAGATCAAGATTGCCGAAAATAAATCCCGTATGCAGGTTAATCGGAACCCAGCTTGCCTCAAGACCACCCTCACTTCCCGAATTCATCATTTCCTCTGCCAGAAAATCAGTCAACCCCTCGATTTCACGTCGTGAACTGGTTGCAAAGAGCGGTTTTTTATTAATAGCTATTTCCTTTTGCAGCAGGGTGGCGAGAATTCGGAAATTTGCGTTAAGTTTTTTTTGCGCAGTTGACTTGAAGTCAATTGCCGAAGGTGAAGAGTGCGTGATTCTAATACATCGAAACCTTGAAAGCCCTTCAGCTAAGGCATCATGGTTGTCTCGTGTTGCAAATTCAGTGGTATCATCGATGATCACGACTGTTTGCTGGTCCAGATAATCAAGAATTGTTGTTTCAGTGCCGGCACTCTTTGTCGTTGCATCTAAAAAACTGGCTGAAATATCGGCGGTTGTCACCGTTTTTCCTGAAAGCTGACTGTTGATGTCAAAAATGCGCAGCGATGTAACTGTATCGCCAAAAAATTCTACTCTAAACGGTTCCCTTGCTCCAAAAGGGAATGCATCAATAATTGAGCCTCTAACGGAGAACTCGCCCTCGTTCTCAACAAACTCTCTCTGCTCAAACCCGTTAGCAGAAAGAAATGTCTTCAGGGTTTCATACCCCGCCGTCTGGTCAGTTTTCAGTCTGAATATCCGGCTTTCTGCATCGACTGGTTTGCAAAGGGCAACGTCGAGGTCATCGAAAAAAGAGAGTATGAGCGATTTTTTCCCTTTCGAGATAGCCCCGATCGACAGCGAAAGTTCATCAGATGTATTGCAGATTTTCTCTTTAGGAATCAGTGCATCGAGATCATTGTCATACAATTCGAAGCTGTTTTGACCACAGACCACCATGAGTGAAGAGTGCATATCTGCAAAAAGAGCTGCAGCAAGAACCGAAGAGAGAGAGCCCTGCAACCCGGAGATATCAATTGGTGGAAAAACATCGCTGTTTTTTTGAGATCCGTCAGCTAAAGATCGAGTAAGCAGACTGTAGGGAGTTGATTCCTTAACGGTCTCAATGAGAAAACTGGTGTTTTTTTTAGTGACGGTCGTGCTTTGCAGATCTGAATCTGATAACGTTTTCATATGAAGCTTACAAACTATATTTTCATGCTTGATTCCCTCAATGCCTGGCAACACTCTGAACCCTTTACGGCCTTGGAAGACTGTTATATATGGAAAAAATTCTTGAACTGAAAAATCTCAGGACTTACTACTCAACCGACAATGGTATTGCCAAAGCAGTTGACGGCGTAAGCTTTTCTCTTGGTCGCAACCGAACACTGGGAGTCGTAGGGGAGTCCGGGTGCGGAAAATCGGTCACAGCACTCTCTATTATGCGCCTGGTGCCAATGCCGCCCGGTTATTTTGCGGGAGGGGAGATACTATGGAAAGGGGAGGACCTCTTGAAGTTTTCTGAAGAAAAAATGCGCAATGTCCGTGGTGACGACATTGCCATGATTTTCCAGGAGCCAATGAGTTCGCTCAATCCGGTATTTACCTGCGGCAGCCAGATCTCAGAACAGATTCTCATTCATCGTGATGTAAATCAGGCGGAAGCAAAAGAACGCTCAATCGAACTCCTGAACTTGGTCGGAATACCAAACCCGGCCGCGCGATATTCTTCCTACCCCCATGAACTTTCAGGAGGTATGCGTCAACGGGTCATGATTGCCATGGCGCTTTCCTGCAATCCCGCTCTTCTCATTGCCGACGAACCAACCACAGCCCTTGACGTCACCGTTCAGGCGCAGATCCTCGATCTTATCAGCAAGCTTCAATCCGATACCGGTATGAGTGTCATGCTTATTACCCATGATTTTGGTGTTGTAGCTGAGCTTTGCGAAGAGGTGATTGTGATGTATGCGTCAAGAGTGGTCGAAAAAGGTTCGGTCCAGCAGCTTTTCCGGAATCCTCTGCATCCCTATACCCAGGGCCTGTTAAAATCCATTCCTCATTTAGGTGCACCAAAAAAGAGGCTGCATGTTATTGAAGGCAACGTGCCGAGCGTTATCAACCTGCCCGAAGGATGCCGCTTTGCAGGCAGATGCCCGCTGGCCGACGATCACTGCCGGCATCTTCAGCCAGATCTTGTTACCTATGAGGCCGGCCATGATGCAGCCTGCTGGAAAGTCGGTCTCTGAGTTTTGTCGCCATCTACTATAATCTGACGGTGCAGCGGTATTCGTACCTCCGGTATAAGATGTCGTGGATAAAAGCCGGCATCCAGCAACTCATGGTTTATTGTTATGGCGTCAATATCAACCCTGATGCGGTAAGCAACCACCAGCAGTGAACCATAGAGTTCAACATCACGATGATAAACGCCTATAAGGCTGTCAACTTTTCCTTCCAGTGAAGTTTCCTCCATCAGCTCCCGTAAACACCCTTCATGAGGCTCTTCGCCTGTTTCAAGAAATCCTCCGGGAAGAGCCCACTCATTGAATGCCGGTTCATGAGCCCTCCGAATCACAAGGAGCTCATCTTTCCGATTGACAGTATAAGCGACTGCAACAGGAAGAGGGTTGATGTAATGCACCCATGCGCATGATGGGCAAAACATCCGTTCACGTCCATCAATTATAGCTTTATCAAGTCTTTCAGCGCAAATCGGACAAAATGAATAAGATTTCATGATACCCTCAAGAAACTTTTTGCAGTAGTGATTGATTTACAATTGAAATAAGTTCATATAATTAGAATAAGTTTCATTCATGTCAATATCAATACTTAAAGAAGGCGTCACGGCACCGCCAATAGCCGCTCAAGACCAGGATGGAAAAGCGGTTTCTCTCGAAGAGTACCGTGGCCGTAAGGTAGTCCTTTATTTTTATCCGAAAGATGATACTCCTGGATGTACAAAGGAAGCTTGTGCTTTTAGGGATAATTTCCCTAACTTTAATAAACTTGGGGTAGATATTCTTGGAGTAAGTGTGGATAACGAGACAAAACATAAAAAGTTTGCCGAAAAATTCACGCTGCCCTTCCGCCTTGTTGCCGATCCGGACAAGCATATTGTCGAAGCTTACGGAGTATGGGGGCAGAAAAAGTTTATGGGACGTGAATATATGGGAACCAGCAGGGTTACATATTTGATTAATGAGCAGGGAGTAATTGAAAAAGTTTGGCCGAAAGTCAATCCGGTCGGACATGCAGAAGAGTTGCTCGACTATTTGCAGCAAAAAACATCATAAAAGAATATGGTAAACGAATTTGATAAGGTTAAAGCTGGCAAACTCCTGATTGCCTCAGCCAATATGCTGGAATCGAATTTCAAACGCACGGTTCTTGTTATGTGTGAGCATAACGAAAAGGGCTCTTTGGGTTTTATTCTCAACCGTCCGATGGAATTCAAGGTTTGTGAAGCCATAGCCGGTTTTGAGGACATCGAAGAACCTCTTCACATGGGAGGGCCCGTTCAGGTAGATACGGTGCACTTCCTGCATCTACGGGGAGATCTTATAGAAGACTCACTTGAAATTCTCCCCGGCCTGTTTTGGGGTGGCGACAAAAATCAGCTGAGTTTTCTCCTGAATACAGGTGTCATGATGCCTGGTGAAATCCGATTTTTCCTTGGTTATGCCGGGTGGACAGCCGGGCAGCTTGAAGCCGAGTTTGAAGAGGGAGCATGGTATACGGCCGAAGCATCTAAAGACATGATATTCAGTGATGCCTACGAACGGATGTGGAGCCGCTCAGTACGCTCAAAGGGCGGTGAATACCAGCTCGTTGCCAACGCCCCTGAACTTCCCGGCCTGAACTGACGGGATTGTCGTTTGTAAGTTTTACGACGACAATTCTTCTTGTTCTATAGGTTTAAAAAGTATATATAAACAACGCTGCATAGGTAGCACTGTTCTTTGATGATATGGGGATGACAGGCTTTCGACAGGGCAGGTGTGAGATGGAGTTGCACTCCGAGTTTCAGCATGGATGGACTCGTTAAAGAAGTCTATGCAACTATACATGCAGACGATTATTCGTATGCAATGGCTGCCTGATTAGCACAAGTTAATTAATCAGCCATCGTCCGATGGGGGAGGCGCTTACTCTGAAGCCACCGGATGGCATAACCAGCGCTTGAGCTTCGGTTCGCGCAAGTAAGCCCCCTCTGTTTTTGCCCGAAAAGGCAGAAGGGTGACACAAAGAGGGATAGTGAATCGGACTTTACAGGTGTAGCAACGATTCGCGAAACACTAAACACCTGAGATGAGTGTGGTAGCTTTATCGAGCAATGTTTTGGACGCGGGTTCGACTCCCGCCATCTCCACAAAAAAGCCCGTTTAACCCAGCGGGCTTTTTTTCGCCCTCTATCCTGATGTATAGCTCCTATAAGCCCTATAAGTCATATAGGTACTATTCCCTAACAGTGCCCACTGCCGACTTCCAACTCAATCGTTTCCTGCCAATTATTTCATTAAATTAGCGGCTATAGCGTTTAAACTTAAAAAAGGGCGGTAAGTGATGGGTCAAGATTTTTTTCGTGAAAAGATTATCGCTGCTATGCTTTATGGATTCCGTGCCATCAAAAAACCCGAAACCGTAACCGTCCATCCTGAATTAATGGCGCAGATAAGGGATCAGTTCAAGGATACGCAGCTTGCACCAAAAAACATTGGTGGTACAGAAATGTTTTTCGGCCTGCCGGTAATTGAAGACGCAACAAAAGACAAAGATTACCTCGCCGTATCATAACACACCTTCACCCCTCAGCTTGGTCGCTTTTCATGTCATTTCGAAACGCAGTGAGAAATCTCTCTTCACAGCCAACAGCCAACTGCGAATTGCCAACTTCCAACTGCCTTCACTCAGCCCTGAGTACTTGTTCTCTTTTTACTGCCGACTGCCCACCGCCCATTGCCATCTTCTTCCCGCCGCCAAATAACTTCCCGATCACCGGGACGGCGACAGCAACGGTTATAGCGGTACCCGCAGCAGCTGTTGCGGCAGCAAGTCCTACCCCGCCGACAATAGTAGTCGTAAGGGCACCTAATGCCAGGGGAGGTCCGAGTAAGGGAGCAAGCAGGGTTACCACCGTTACCCCCTTTTGGATGACTTCTATTGTATCAGGTTCAAGGTTTATCTTTTCTTGACTCATTATGTTACTGTGCGGGTTGTTTTTAAAAGACTGGAGTACTTTCAAATACCTCTCAGATCAACAGGGCATAACAGAACCGTGTAAAGGCAATCTGTTATAATGCAAGAGTATAGCAATTTTCCCATACTACGGCAACAGGCTTTGCCGCAACAAGTGTTTGCCCTTCAATGCTATCGGTAATTAAAAAGCCCCTTACGTTAACAAGGGGCTTTTGTCGTCGTCAATACGGAGAGCTGGCTTTATTGTTTCATCGAGTCATCATCATTAGCATTACGAGCCATCAGTATAGATCAGACGTTTTATCAACTTTCTTACTCTTTTTGCTTTTAATTCTTCGTCTCATGATCCAAGCTCCCCATGCAGCAATAACTGCACCGGCAAGCCATAGGGGAGTTTTAAAGCTTTCAAGCGTTTCCTTCATACGAAGACACAGTAATAATGTTCATGATGTAATGCTCTCATCATGAGCATTTGCTTGGATAAAAAGAGAATTACTTTTTGGCATGCACCCTGTGAGGATGCTTTTAAGTCGAGCAGGCAAAAGATTTGTTGCTGAATGCTACGGTCATAACCAGTATCATAAGACCCATAATTGCTTTTTTGATGTTCATAACTGTTCTGACTTTAATGAGTAACGAATGAGCCAACACACACAAATACACAACCACACATCTATTCTGACGTTGATATGAGCATCTTCTTGCACAAAATTCCTTACTCTCTAAGAATTATTTCGATATTCCGTTTCCAACCCGTCATTCCGAGCATCAACGAGGAATCTCGTATTTGCAGGTTGAAGAATAGATTCCTCACTGCGTATCGGAATGACAGGGGAGTGTGCATTGTGCATGTATAACTCCGATGGCTCCCCTCTGTCCTATAGGCCCCATTCCCCAGCCCAAAGGTCTTCCACTGCCCACTGCCGCACCCGCAACCTCCTTGATGACAAAAATCGCGGCATGGGTGAGTTGGCGTGTTGTATTTTTCATGCAATACCTTATATTATATTAACGATTGTGAATTTGTTCTTTTTAAGTATTGCTGGTCATCAAGAAAGGCTGAGGGAATAGACCCGGTGAAGCCTTGACAACCGATTCTGTTGTAACAACGGGACACGGTGCCACATTCTACTTCTGCGCTCTATGCATCTGGTTTTTTTTAGATGAAGCTGAAGAACGATGAGTGAAAAAGAGCGTTTATTCAGCCTCTCTTTTCAAAACAGGTATGCCTCCGATGGCACTCCCATAAGAAATAGAGTTATGATATTAAACCTCTTCCAGGCTCATCAGGGAAGGGGTTTTTTAATTTTTTGCATTTTTAATTATTTAATTATTTAATTATTTAAT
>CAINOC010000030.1 GCA_903851385.1 uncultured Chlorobiaceae bacterium
CAGCCTCTTCAGTTATACAGAAACCTGCCAAAACTTCTCCAGGCATGACTATCCTTATAGCTGAAGATGACGATGTGTGCCGATTATTGCTTCAAGAAAATCTGATAGGTGAAAACATCACCATACTCTATGCTGTTAATGGAAAGGAAGCTGTGGAACAGGTTACATGCCACCCTGAAATCACCCTTGTCCTCATGGACATAAAAATGCCGGTAATGAACGGTCTGGAGGCAACAAGACTCATCAAACAGCAGCGGCCTGATTTACCTGTTATCGCCCAGTCAGCATTTATCTCAAAAAAGGACAGGGAAAAAGCCAGAGAAGCAGGGTGTGACCGTTTCATACCCAAACCCATCTATAAAAGCGAGCTGCTCGAAGTGATTCAGTTGGAAGCCGCAATGCAGAGCACCCTCCAGGCAGTGGCAAACGTAGTAGAAGCACATGATCCCTACACCGCAGGTCATGAGCGGCGTGTTGGCATCATTGCGGCGGATATCGCACGGGAAATGGGGTGGAGCGAAGAGAAGTGTCACACTCTGCAGTTCATCGGATTAGTGCACGACATCGGCAAAATGAGCATACCTGCCGAAATACTTGCCAAGCCCGGCCGATTGTCAAAAATCGAGTTTGAGCTTGTCAAGACTCATGCTGAACAAGGCTATAAAATTCTCAAGGATGTCGATTTTTCTCTGCCGATTGCAGAAATCATCAGGGAGCACCACGAGCGTATGGATGGCAGTGGCTATCCGCGGGGCCTGAAAGGAGAGGAGACACTTCTTGAAGCCCGCATACTTGCCGTAGCCGATGTGCTTGAAGCCATAGCCTCACATCGCCCTTACCGGGCCGCATTAGGTATTGAGGCAGCCCTTAATGATATTGAGAGCCAACGTGGCAGCTTATTCGACCCTGAAGTAGTTGATGCCATGCTCCGCCTGTTTCGTGAAAAAGAGTATCAGCTCCCGGACTGATGCAACCCAGCAAGAACAAAGATTCACGCTCAACAAGCAGTAACTGTTTTTCTTTCTCTGAGTACCTTTTACTCAGCACGTTAACCTCTTGTTACTATCAAAAAATCAACTACGGGGGCTTCAGCAAACGGATTTTAAAACCCGTTAAGGATTATTAGATGCAGGAATCCATCGGTAAAGCGTCGGAACAGATACCCCAAGATTTTTTGCTACATCCCGTGGCGGAACTCCGTTAGCCAGTAGCTTTTTTGCTGAGAGAATCTTGCTGTCCGTCATCAAGCGCTTACGACCACCCTTCCTGCCAAGTTGGCGGGCAATTTCCAATCCTGCACGGGTACGCTCAACCGTCAGTTCCCGTTCCATTTCAGCGAGGCTTGCCATGACGTGAAAGAAAAAACGGCCTGATGGCGTACCGGTATCAATCGCATCGGTAAGACTTTTGAACTGGACCCCGTGTTTCTGAAGTCCAGCGACCAAATCAACCAGTTGCTTGACGCTACGACCAAGTCGATCAAGTTTCCAGACAACAAGCGTATCTCCCTTCCGCATCAGTTCCAGTGCCTTGGCAAGTCCGGGGCGTTCGGCTCGTGTACCACTTACTTTATCCTCAAAGATTTTTTCACATCCAGCCTTGGTTAAGGCATCAATCTGAAGAGTAAGATTTTGATCCTGTGTTGAAACCCTGGCATAACCAATAAGCATGTCTATTCCCCTCTTTTGTGTTCTCAATACTCATTTAAAATACAATATATTAAGAATAAATATCAAGAACTGTTTTTGAGAAGCATAACGCGTTTATTTTTGATAGGTCGATTGCTCCTGAAAAGTATTCTCAAAAACCTTCGTTTTTAAGAGGAGTACCAATGCCACGCCGTTCAGTTTTTTCAGCATCAGAACGTGACAGTTTGCTGGTTATACCGAATACTCAAGATGAGCTGATCCGTTACTATACCCTTAGTGAGTTGGACCTTTCAATAATCCGTCAGCATAGAGGAGCTGAAAATCGCTTGGGATTTGCCGTACAACTATGCTATATGCGCTATCCTGGAGTGATGCTCAACGCAGAGGAAAAACCTGACCCTCTCCTTCTGAGATTGGTAGCCAATCAACTGCAAATAACTGAAGCCACTTGGAGTAAATACGGTCAACGTGATAAAACGAGAAGAGAGCATCTGGTTGAATTACAATCAGTTTTCGGCTTTCAGGCATTTACGAGGCATCATTATCGTGATGCTGTGCATGCATTAGATGATTTAGCTTGGCAAACTGACAAGGGAATTGTCTTGGGACACCAGTTGCTGGTGCATTTGCGTCATCAATCCATTTTGCTCCCGTCGTTGAATGTTATCGACCGTATCTGTTCTGAGGCTATTACACGTTCAAATCAGAGCATTTATAGAGCATTAACCGAACAACTTTCGGATGAGCACCGTCAGCGGCTTGATGACTTGCTTCAGCGAAAACCAGAGAGTCAGATAACGTGGCTGGCCTGGTTACGGCAGTCACCTGCCAAGCCGAACTCACGGCACATGCTCGAACACATTGAGCGCCTAAAAACCTTTCATGCAATAGACCTGCCGAAGGGGATTGATCGGCAGATCCATCAAAACCGCCTTCTCAAGATTGCTCGTGAAGGTGGGCAGATGACTCCTGCTGATTTGAGCAGATTTGAGTTGCTCAGGCGCTATGCGACTCTGGTTGCACTGACTCTGGAAGGTACGGCGACCGTAACTGATGAAATTATCGATTTGCATGACCGTATTATCGGTAAGCTCTTCAACGCAGCGAAAAATAGGCATCAGCAAAAATTTCAGGAATCCGGTAAGGCGATCAATGACAAAGTGCTGCTCTACGGAAAGATTGGGCAAGCCCTGCTTACTGCGAGGCAAAATGGTGGGGATGCTTTTGCTGCAATTGAGTCAGTTATGTCCTGGGAAGCTTTTGCATCAAGCGTGACGGATGCGGAAAAGCTTGCCCAGCCAGAAGATTTTGATTACCTGCATCGTCTTGGAGAGAGTTACAGTATGCTGCGCCGCTATGCTCCAGCATTTCTCGGCATTCTGAAATTGCGTGCAGCACCGGCAGCACAAGATATGCTTGATGCTATTGAGGTTATCCGAACCCTGAACTCTGATAACAGCCGAAAGGTACCATCGGATGCACCCACCGCTTTTATCAAAAAGCGATGGGAGAAATTGGTTTTCAGCGATGAAGGTATTGATCGGCGCTATTATGAATTATGCGCAATGTCGATCGCTATGCGTATCTTGCAGGGCATCGGTGCAGCTATGATGGTTCCTGTCGGTCGCCTGACGGTCATCCGGACATTTCCAAAATCAGAGCTTCTGCACGCAATGAACTTCGTCATTATCCCCGCCCTGATTGGGCCATTGCTTGGGCCCACAGTCGGCGGACTTATCGTGCATTGGTTATCGTGGCGCGATATTTTCTTCGTCAATGTGCCGGTAGGATTGATTGCGTTGTTTTTGATTTATCGCTATATGCCTAATTATCGAGGCGATACCCAACATCCGCTTGATGTTACCGGCATTATTCTGTTTGGTTCCGGCACGGCATTGCTCTCGTGGATCTTGGAGATATTTGGCGAATATCATGCCGATAGTTCGCTTATTCTTGCGCTGTTCGGTCTTTCTCTGGGATTGCTGGGGGCTTATGTCTGGCATGCCAGACATAAGGAATACCCTCTATTGAATCTATCCTTATTCAAGATAAGGACATTCCGTGTTTCTGTTGTCGGCGGTTTTGTTACAAGGCTCGGTATCGGCGGCCTACCGTTTTTAATGCCCTTGCTTTATCAGTTGGGACTTGGACTTCCGGCATGGCATTCCGGCCTTCTGATGATGCCGACAGCTGCAGCGGCCATGGGCATGAAGTTGATTTCTGAACCCGTGTTGAAACGATATGGCTATCGCAAAGTTTTAATTTTTAACACGCTGATGATCGGCGTGGTCATTATCAGCTTTGCCTCCGTAACGCCTGAAACGTCACAAATAGGAATTATCCTGCGCAGCCTGGCGTTGGGTTTTTTCAACTCGCTGCAATTCTCAAGTATGAACAGTATGGCCTATGCAGACATCGCTTCCGAAGATTCCAGCATGGCCAGTTCTATTTTCAGCAGCTTGCAGCAAATATCGCTCAGCTTCGGGCTAGCCTGCGGTTCTCTGGTTGCAGCGTGGTATTTACATGGCTTGCCGCAATCAGATCAAACAGCAGTTCTCCATGCCTTACATCATGCATTTATCGTTATGGGCGGCATTACCATTTTGTCTGCCCTCTTTTTCCGCACGTTGAGGGCTCGGGATGGCGAGAATGTCAGTCATGCGCGCGTCGAAGAAGATGCATAACCTACTCATTTGTTGTGTAGATAAACCTTTTCTTTCGCTGTAAGGTCATTCGACCAACCTCCACCCAAGGCGACGAAGAGTGCTGTCGTATCCTGGAGTTGCTGGGCCTCGGCCTGCAAGTAACCGATTTTAGCCTGATGATACTGAATATCAGTGACCATCACCTGCAGATAGTTAGCTGTTCCGGCCTGGTAATTGGCCTTAAGAAGATCCATTGCAAGCTTTGCATCCTTCAATGCCTGAGCATCGGTTTGTACCAGTTCGGCGTCGTGCTCCAAAGCACGCACAATGTCAGCGATCTGGGAAAATGCCGCTAACACGGTTTGCTTATAGCTGGCAAAGCTCTGCTGATAAGCATCAATTGCAGCCCGACGCTGCGCTCTCAGTGTGCCACCTTTAAATATCGGAGCCGTAATATTTGCCCCTAACCCCCATACATTACTGGCACTGTTAAAGAGGTTACTCGTTGTTTTGCTGGTCTGCCCATAATTCCCGTTCAGGGTAACACTCGGAAACAGTGCAGCGGTAGCGACGCCAATACCTGTACTGGCTGCATGCAACTGCGCCTCTGCAGCAAGAATATCGGGTCGCTGGCGAACCAGTTCTGAAGGCAGGGATAAGGGTAACTGACGTGGCAGAGAAATATCCGTTAACTGAACTGCCGGTGGCTGGAATTCAGCAGGTGTTTTCCCCTCAAGCGTCGCAAGAAGATGTTCCGCCTGACTTAACTTTTGGCGGAGAGGAGGCAGTGTTGCTTCAAGTGCTTTCAGCTGGAGGCGTAACGTCAGTATTGATGCATAGGGGGTAATACCAGCCTGGTATTGTTTTTCAGCAACACTGATCTGATCTTTTTCTAGGACAATCAACTGTCCGGTCTCGTCTATTTGTGCATGATATGCGGCTATGGCGATAGAGGTATTAACAATGTTTCCCGTGAGCATCATGTAGGTGCCAAGGGTTAGAGCTCTTTGCTGGTCAACCTGTGCGGCCAAACCTTCAACGGTACGACGTTGTCCACCAAAAATGTCCAGTGCGTAGCTTACCGATAAGGATAGCGTTGTCAAATTGAAAATACTTGTCGGTGAAGAGCTGCCGATGGTTACCGGTGAGTTTCGTTCACGGGTTTGGCCGAACGTTGCACTGAGTTGCGGATAAAAAATACCTGATCCGGCCCGCAGGTTTTCCTGACTCTGCCTGAGACTGGCCTCGGCCGCCTGTAAGCCAGGATTATCAGTCAGCCCTACACTGACAGCGGCATCCAACTGCCTTGAATTGAACAGGTGCCACCAATTTGCTGCCGGGCCTACACCATCTCCAAAGTGCTGTGAAAGTCCATCACCCGCAGCAGTCTCTTTAGGGTCGCCTCCGTGATTGTACTGAGTCACCTTTGGCGATTCAGGACGAACAAAGTCTGGACCAACGGTACAGCCCGATAAAAACAGGAGGGACATCGCGAATGAAGCCAAGAATGCGCTGCCCCTGCGATAGCCCGGATATGAAGCGCTATTTTTTTTGAGTACTATTTTTTTTACCAATGTAGACATCAACAAGTTGACCTGGATAGATTAACATACCTTCTCGTTTTTCAAAACTGAAAATAACCGGCAGTACCCGCACATCAACCCGTTCTGTTCTCTGGCTTGAGAGTTCGATCTTTGGAGAAACATTCGGCTGTATTCTCACAAATTTCAACGGAATGTTGACTTTCGTTCCCTGAATTGTCATTCTCGCCTGTATCTCGGATGGATCAGGTATCCTGTTAATCAGGATTTCATCAACATAACAGCGAACCGCAAGATCGCCTTTCATATTACCCAAAACCATAACAGGCTGAAACACTCCTGTGTAGGTATCATAGACACCCTGGCTTGATATATAGCTACCTATAGCAGTATTGATGGACAGAACGGTACCGTCCGAAAGTGCTTTGATAACATACTTTCCCAAAAGTGCGTTGGCTGCCTGATACTGCTTTTGAGCAAGTTCCAGAGTTGCCTTAGCTGCTTTGGCTGCATTTTCTGCTGTATCCAGAACATCTTTACTGACAGAGCGTGAATCAAGCGCCCATGAAGCTTTCTGTTTGCTGTACTGATCCTGGAGACTTTTGAAATTGGCCTTTGCTACATCAATCTGCGCTTTTGCTGATTCAGTGGTTGAGCGCTGTACAGAATCTTCAAGGATAAACAACGGCGTTCCTGCAATAACATGTTGACCTTCAGTAACCAATATTTTAACCACCGTACCCGGAACTTCAGGATAGACGTTGATATTTTCGCCACTGGTCTGGGCTGTTTCAACAATGCCATTGGCATAGATTCCCTTTGCATAGGGATTCTCAGCAGGCTTGAATGCCGGTGGCTGAGGTTTGGCAGGTATGCCTGAGATATAGGCACTACCGATAGCGAGCAGGACTCCCAGAATAGCAAATCCGATTAAAAGTTTATTTCTCATAGAGCAGCTAAAGTATTGCGTTCAAAGCCAATTATATTTCCGTCTTCCATTTTCATGATTGAGTCCGCATATTCATAGATCCGACTGTCATGCGTTACAATGATGACACATCGCTCTGCATTGAGGATTTTTGTTTTGACAAACTCCACGATCTTTCTTCCTGTATCGCCATCAAGTGAGGCGGTCGGTTCATCAAAGATCAGGATATCGGGATGACCTGCAATTGCCCGAGCAATTGCAACTCGCTGCTGCTCACCACCACTCAGCTTGACCGGTTGCAACTGAGCTCGATCCTTGAGACCGACGATTTCAAGGTATTCTAGGCCAACTTTCAGCGCCTCATTCCAATCCATTTTTTTCAGAATCAGAGGAATCGCCACGTTTTCCACCGTGGTCAAACGCGGAAAAAGGTGGTAATCCTGAAATACAAAGCCGATTTTGTGCAAGCGCAGATCAGCAATGTCGTCACTTTTCATTTGCCAGATATCTTTACCCTCAACAAGAACACTGCCCTCGTTTGGCTTGAGAATACCTGAAATCATGCTGAGCAGTGTTGTTTTGCCGCTTCCTGAAGGGCCTACAATATAAAGCAACTCTCCAAAGTTAGCTTCAAAACTTGCGCTCTTCACCGCCGTGGTTTTAGTCTCTCCTTCGCCAAACCACTTTACCAATGCATTGGCCTTTATAGCTACTTTTCCCATTGTCAGCCCCTGAAAATATCAAACGGTTGTATCTGGATAACTTTCCGGACACCGATATAACTGGAAACTCCTGCTATAATGAGTACCATAAAAAATGCAAAGCTGAGATTGATATAGGTAACCTGGGACGCATAGCTTGGCAGGCGGAGTCTGGCAAGAATCATAAGGCCTGAGGCCAACCCTACACCAAGCCCATAGCCCAGGACGGAGGTAAATGACGCCTGAAACAGAATTATTGCAATCAACTCATGCCCTTTGGCGCCGATGGCTTTCAAGGCACCAAACCGTTCCAGGTTTTCGAGGATAAATGTATAGAATGTCTGGCCGGAAATCGAAAGGCCGACTATAAAACTTATTGCCGTCATCATCAGGACGTTCATACCCATGCCTGTCTGATAGGTATAAAAATCAGAGATTTTCTGTACAAACTGATCACGGGTCAGTGCCTGATAGCCGAGTTTTTTGATTTGCTGCTGAATAAAAGGAATATCGGATTCGTGTTTCGGCTCAATCAGAATATATGAGGTGGTAAAGCGCATCGAAGGAATGTAGGTAATCGCTCTATTATAGGTAGTGTAGAGGGTAGGAATACCAAAAAGACCCGAAGAAGTAACTTTTGCTACACCAACGATGAGTCCCCGATGGTCATTGATTTCAAATTCGGTTCCAACGGTGGGACTTTCAAGCTTTTTGAATTCGGCATCCTTGACCACAAAAAAGGCGTTTTCAGCATAAATATCCTCAATCTTTCCTTCGGTCAATTCCGGTCTGCCATAAAGAGTCGCATCATCAAGACCAACGACAGATACTGCCTGATAAGCGCCGCTTTTGAGTTTGACCAGCGCGTTACCAAAGTAGATGGGAACGGCATATTTAACCCCGTTGATACTTTTTGCCGTCGAAAGGACATAATCAGGCATGGGAATGCTGCTGGTAGCATTGTTCACCGCAGGATCCATGACCCATATTTTTGCTCCGACATTATATACTGATGATGAGGAACGAGCTAATATTCCCGAAAACATTGACATCATCATGATCATGAGAAATACAGAAAACGTAATACCAAGCAACAATGCGAGAAATTTCGTCTTGTCATTGACAAGAAGCTTGAGTGCTATTTTATATATACCTGACACCAGTGATTGCCTGTTGTTAAATTATTAGCTGATAAAGGTAGTTCACAAAGTCTTTTTTTAATTAACTATAGCAGTACGTTATAAGTTTGCCATCGGTGTCAAACAAGCAAATTGTATGCTTTGTTTTCCTATGATAGCTCTTGGCTGTTTTAAGTTTGACGATCTTTTCATTTTTTCCTTGCGCAAGAATTTCAACTTTTTTCCATGGGCCAGCATAATTATAGCGGACCCCGATTTTTAGACACTGGATTAAGCTGGTAACTTGCCCTAAACAGGAGCAAGTTATGAGTGAAAAGAAACGAAAAAGCTTTAGTAGTGATTTTAAGGCCAAGGTCGCACTTGAAGCGATTCACGGGGTCAAAACACTGAATGAAATCGGTCAGGAATTCGATGTTCATCCCGTTCAGGTCGGGAAGTGGAAGAAAGAACCGCAAGAACAGGCATCGGGCTTGTTTGATGCTAAAAGAGGTGCGAAACCGATTGAGTCGTCTGAAAATCCCGAAAAGCTGTATACAGAAATCGGTCGATTGAAGATGGAGTTGGATTGGCTAAAAAAAATCTGGATTCTCCCGATGAGAACGCGGAGGAGCTGGATCAGCGAAAAACATCCCCTGCCTGTTGCAAGGCAGTGTGCACTGGCAGGAACCAATCGTTCTAAATTCTATGTGCTACCAAGCATGGTGGTTACCAACACCAACTCGCCCCTTTTTTGTCTACTGGATAGGGTACACTAAAGTGACCAGGGTACTGTTAAGTTGCGAAGAAGGCTGAAATTTGGTAGGGTTAAACTATGGAAAAGAAAATAAACCCCGATGCGGAAATAAATATCGGTAACCTGTTTCGAATTTTCCATTGTTAAGAAACAGCCTCTGACTATCGAAATACAAATCATCAAGCTTTTGTGACTTGGCAGAATTTGACTTGAATCCACAGAGTGGCCTAAATTCTTCAATATTCTCTTCTCAGGTCTAAATCCGCTCGTCAACGATAATCTTCAGTCCTTATTTTCGATAACTTAACAGTACAGAATTGATTTTTAACTTTCGAGTCAACCTAAACGGGATCTTTTTTTTCTGAACTGGTCACCAGTTTGTGCAGAATGCCGATTACAAGAAGAGCTACCAGAATAAGTCCAAAATGCCATGGACTCGTAAGCTGTTCTGAACTTTTCACTGCTGTTGCTGTTCGTACTGGTTCAACGATAAGCTGGCGAAGGAGGCTTATCATAGCAACTTCAATAAAAACAATAACATGAAATACTCCGTTTTGGACATAATTAATCTCTGCAGAAATCAGGGCAGAAAGTGTCCATACAATAAAAAGAGTTCCCAGTGCTTTCAAAAAGCCAGAAGCAAGATTATTTATCTCAAATGAATAAACAACATCCATAGAAAACTCCCAAAGAACCATCATACTTGCCAGCACCAGTGCTATGGCCATAAAAGCGTGCAAGAAATGATTAAAACCTCGTAATGCACTTAAAAGACGATCTTCAAAAGACGATATCATGAACTATGTTAACGTTTATATAAAAAAACAGCCCAAGCAATGGCTTGAGTTTTTAGAGCCTGTTATTGTAATACTATGTCTTAGTTTTTTCAAGAAATTTAGCTCAAAACGGTAAATAATAATAAAATGAGGAGTTAAAGCGTTTTTTTTGCAAGTATCAGCATGCTGTATAAGTAAATCTCTATAAGCGCTCAGCAAAAAGTCTTTCCGTAACACTTTCCTAACGCGATCAATATTTGGCTGACATCTTCTCTAAGACGGCAGCACTACTTTGAACTTGCTATATTTTCGTGGACAGTGTGAGAAGTCATATGTTCAAACAAAAGGAGATATGAGACATGACACAGACAGGCAACGAGAGTCGCAGACAGTACAGCAAAGAGTTTAAAGTTGATGCTGTTGAGTTGATGATGCGAAGTAATAAATCAATCATAGAGACAGCCGCCAGTTTAGGAATCAGGCCTGATTTGCTGAGGCGGTGGAAAAAGGAATATTCAGCGAGCAAGGCTGCACCTTTTCCCGGCAGCGGGCATCTGAAAGATCCAGAAGAAGAGCGGTTTCGCAAGCTGGAACACGAACTTCGCATAGTGACTGAGGAACGCGAAATCCTAAAAAAAGCACTTGCTGTGTTCTCAAAGACACCTTTCTAAAATATTCATTTATTGAAGGTTATAAGAGTACTTTCGCTGTCAGAACCATGTGCCGTGTTCTGGATGTTTCTGTCAGCGGATATTACCAGTGGACACAGCGACCTGAAAGCAACCGTAGTATAGAAACCAGGAAAGTGAAGGAAGCCATCAAAAGAATCCACAAGGAGAATCGTGAAATCTATGGTAGCCCGCGGATTGCCGTTTGCCTGCAAGAGGAAGGTTTTCGGTGTAGCAAACCAAGGACAGCCCGATTAATGCGATCTCTGGGGATTCGGTCTAAAGTGGCGAAAAAATTCAAGGTAACGACAGACTCAAACCATAAGGAACCGATTGCACATAACCTTCTGGATCAGGTGTTTGTCGGCGACTTTATCAATGACGCCTGGACGAGTGATCTGACGTATGTTTGGACTGGCAGTGGCTGGCTCTATCTGACAGTCATTATGGATCTGTACAATCGTGAAATTATCGGACACTCATTCAGCAAGCGAATGACTGCTGAAACAACGGTAAACCCAGCTCTGGATATGGCATTGATGCACCGCAAACCACCTCGTGGTGTAGTTATTCACTCGGATCGAGGTATCCAATATGCGAGTGTGTCATTCAGGAAGAAGCTGGCAAAACATGGCCTGATTCAGAGTATGAGTGGCAAAGGCAATTGCTATGACAACGCTGTTACTGAAACATTTTTCAAAACCCTAAAAACCGAATTAGTGTATAGTGAACACTATCGAACCCGAGAAGAGGCCCGACACAGCTTGTTCGAATTCATTGAAGTATTTTACAACCGGAAACGGAAGCACTCAACTTTAGGGTATAAATCTCCCGTTGAGTTTTTACGTTATAATCAACAATCAATAGCTATGGCTTCTTGATGTGTCCATTTTAATGTTGCAAGTCCACTTTCATGATTAAAAAGTGTAGCTGTTTCTGTTTGAATATTTTATTACGGAATCAATTCTTGTTGAGCGCTTAACGTTGAGTAGACCTGAGATGAAACTTATCCGGTCTACTCAACGATCGCTTTAACCATTAACCATGAAATATGTGATGTTATTATCTCAAAAAACGGTCGTTTTTTGAGATAAAAGGTTAGGGAATAGGATTTTAATACACGTATTATTAATACCAAGCTATGTAAAATTGCAAATCTTCTGAATCAGTCACAGCTTAACATAAGGCCCTATATCCAACAAATTGCATTGTAAACCCTATACGCAGAGAGTGGAAAAAATATTTTTTGAGATTGAGTCATTGGAAGCTTTTGGAGTATCGAAATATTTTATAAACGAAAGCGCCTGTTAAGGTTATCAATCATCATCAACAACACTGAACAAGGTTTCTTGATGGTGTACGTTTTTTCATTGCAAGTCCAGTTCAACTGGCATCAACCTTGAACTCTTTGCTGTACTTCCTGCGACTCTTGTTGTCTCTCTGTCATGTCTCATATCTCCTTTTGATTGAAGATATGACTTCTCACACCGTCCACGAAAATATAGTAAGTCCAGTTTCCCTTGAGATACCACCATCATCATACGAGCTATCTACACATCTCCACCCTTGGTTTTTTGGACTGAGGATGTATGTATGATTTGCTACACATGCTTCATGCTGAGCATCAAGTGAGTTGAATTCCTGCTTAAGTCCTTTTTCGCTGGATTTGCTCGTATAGACAGCGCAGGTAAGTCTGTTCATTCTCACTTGACTACTCCGAAAAACTTCTGCCCTGACTAAGCAGTACCAGTGATCAGTTTACTGATAAGCCGTGCGACTACGTTAGATCTGACCCGAGTACTCGTATCCTATAGTGGACCCCGATTTTTAGGCAGCAGTTTAAGTTGTTAACTTGCCCCAAAAGGAGCAGGTAATGACAAAAAGAACACGAAAACAATTCAGCAGTGACTTTAAGGCGAAGGTAGCGCTTGAGGCTATTCAAGGAGTCAAAACGCTGAATGAAATCGGTCAGGAATTTGGAGTACACCCCGTTCAGGTCGGTAAATGGAAAAAAGAGCTGCAGGAACAGGCATCGAGCTTGTTTGATGCCAAACGAGGCCCAAAACCAGTTGAACCGGCGGCTGATCCAGAAAAGCTCTATACTGAAATCGGGCGGTTAAAGGTCGAGTTGGACTGGCTTAAAAAAAAGTCCGGACTTTCCCGATGAGCACACGCAAAAGGTGGATTAGTGACAAAGAGCCAGTGCCAGTTACAAAACAATGCGCACTTGCGTCCGTTAATCGTTCAACGGTTTCTTTGCCGTCTATCGTTTCGTTTCCTGCTGCAGCAGAACTGCAGTTACTTGAACTGATTGATAAAGAGTACACCCGGCATCCATTTTATGGCAGTCGGAAAATCATGCACTATCTCCGCAAACAAGGTTACAAGATCAACAGGAAACGGGTTCAGCGGCTTATGAAAATGTTGGGGCTTGCTGGTATGGCGCCGGGCCCTAACACCAGCAAGGCGCATCCGGAGCACAAGATCTACCCCTATCTTTTGCGGGGGGTTAATGTCACAAAGCCGAACCAGGTCTGGTCGACTGACATCACCTATATTCGCCTCCCAAAGGGCTTTATGTATCTTGTGGCAGTCATCGACTGGTATTCTCGGAAGGTACTCTCCTGGAGGTTATCGAACTCGATGGAAAGCACCTTTTGCGTTGATTGCCTGCAGGAAGCGTTACGGAAATACGGGACACCCGAAGTCTTCAACACTGATCAGGGTGCCCAGTTTACGAGTGCCGCTTTTATCGGGGCGCTTACGGAACATCCCTCCATCAGTATTAGTATGGACGGGAGAGGCAGAGCTCTGGACAACATTTTTGTCGAACGGCTCTGGCGCAACGTAAAGCATGAAGACATTTATATGAACGGTTACGCCACCCCGACAGAATTGCATGAGGGGTTAAAGAAATATTTTCGAGATTACAATAACGAAAGATCACATCAGTCGTTGGGTTACAGTACACCAGTTAACGTTTACCGGACAGCCAGCGGTGGTGGTGCACGAATAGTTGACAAGTACAGCAAGAAGAACAAGCAAACAGAAGAGTTAACGGTAAATGAGGGGCAGCGCCTTTCCGCTGCATGAACAGGTCAAGTTGCCAACTTAAACTCAGCCACTTTTTGTCTACAGAGTGGGGTCCACTTCATCCATCATTTGTGGTTGTCACCCGGTAGGTGTTACCATTCCATTCTCTTATCATTTGTATCCCCTGTGTCAGAGCGAGCGTCTTGTTGGATAATGAACTGGAACTCGTTTCAGTGAGTTCTCGATGGACTAGCTTATGCATACGTTTTATAGAATTTTCGGGTTGCTGATGCTCCCATTGCTCAACTTGCAGTTGCCATCTTGGATGGCATAGCCGGCGGTTTCTTCTGGGTAAAC
>CAINOC010000031.1 GCA_903851385.1 uncultured Chlorobiaceae bacterium
GTTTGGAGCTGGTTTCTGTCTGAGGGTACCCTGTAACACCTTTTTTCAGTCAACAATGCTTATAATCAGGGGTTATTACGCTTTTGATCAAGGATTCACTGAAATTTTCAAATATTTTCGATCTTGAAATATCAATATAACGTATTATTATATAATATCATAGCGTCTTTTCGTTCATACACTAATTATACGATAAAATCAGCAAGCTTTGAAGAGAGCGATTGGCGCAAAGAACAAATCAAGAAATACCACCCCTAAACTTGATTACTGATCTTGGTTGGCTTATTCCTTGATTACCCAGTAAGGCTCGCCTTCGTGTTCGACCAGTTTGAACCTCCCTGTTGCAAGCATATCCTGCATGATTGCGTTAACTTTATCGGTATCTCCGGGAAAACAATCTGTAATGGCTTTCTGCAGTTCCCGCTGCTGTACAGGATGTCGCGAAACGATGTCTGACACAGCATGAAGCAAATCTGGTGCACTCCGCAGATCCATCGTCCCTTTGACCGGATGAACAACCGTTGCCACCGTTGAAAGGATCTTGATAGCCTGCTCAATGCGTTCTCCGGAGGGAATGTGAACTTTCTGTTCGGGCGCCGGGCGGGTAGGAAGCACAAGATGCACCATATCGGGATTGATCTCTTTCATTACTGCAGCTAGATCATGAAGCGCTTCATCCGAGTCGTTGATACCGCCAAGCAGCATCACCTCAATCCAGAGCCGCCCTTTATATTCCTTTCTAAAAGCCACTAAGCCATCTACATGCTGCCTAAAGGTCAACCCTGCGGCAGGACGATCTATTTCGGCATGAAGGGTTTCCGAGCCGGCGTTAAGCGATGGCAGCACTGCATCAGCCTGCAAGAGCTCCTCACGCACTTCCGGCAGATATAAAAGAGAGCCATTGGTAATCACTGCAACAGGCGTGGTGGTCAGCTTTTTAACCTCGCCAATAAGCCATCCGATCCCCTTGTACAGCATTGTTTCACCTGACCCGACAAAGGTTATCCAGTCAAGTGAAGTGTGTGCGGCAACAGCCTCTTTAATCTCCTCAAGAATTTCTTCGCGGGGAAAGAACTCCTGCCTTTCGGTGACAAATGTTCTGGTTTTTCCCAACTGGCAGTAAACACAGTTCCAAGTGCAGCTTTTTGAAGGAAGCAGGTCGACACCAAGTGACTGGCCAAGTCGTTTAGATGATATGGGGCCGAAAATGTATTTCATAGCGTCATATCATCCTTGTTGGGCAAGGGCAAGTTCAGCCATCTTTGCTTCGCTTTCAGCCTCAAACGCCTCTTTTGAAATATGCGGCAACACAAGACTAGCGATGGTAAAGGCGATCATTTCTATAGCAAAAATAGTGACATAGGCCCAGACATACTGGCCGGAAAGATGGTAGACCGTATCAATAATAATGCCTGCTCCAAGGTGGCCGATAAAAATTGCAAGACTTTGCGCTGTACCCCATAGCCCAATGTAGACACCGCTGCGACCTGCAGTCATGGACATCATCATAGATATATTGGAAACGCTGGATGCACCAAGACCGATCCCGGTCACGACGAGAGCGATACGAAGAAACTGGACATCACGGATAAACGCTGCTGCGATCAGCAGGCCAAAGCCGACAATACAAAACATATTACCGATGAAAGCACCACGTTTCTGCCCTATGCGGTTAAGCAGAAAGCCCGTTATAAGCATAAAAATCAGCTGGGTACCACCCATGGTGGGGCGGAAAAGCTTGGTTGTCTCACCGACTTTCATCTTGAAAACATGAGCACCGAAAGGGTCCATGACAATCTCGTTGGCAAAAAGAGCAAAAATCGAAATAAAGATATAGGAAGCAAAAAGCAGGGTTTTTGGCGATGAAGAGAGCAGCTTGATGGACTGCGAAAAAGAGATCGCATGCTTGCTCTTGCCCTCTTTTACTTCAGCGTTGCGCTTTTCAATACCAAGCACAGCAAAAAGACCGATACCAAGGGCAATCAGACCGCCGATTTCCGCCACCTTCATGAGACGCTCGGGGGTAAAAACATCAAGATACGATCCGACAATACGGGTGGAAACAATGGTGGTGAGCACCATCAGCGTCCAGCTTGCTCCAGTAACCTTTCCGATATTCTCCTCACCAACCGTATCAGCAAGCAAAGCATAATAGGCTGTTGTTGCAACCTGCAGTCCGAAGCCGAATACAAGAAAAATAATGGCTAGCTTCAAGAGACCGATATCCTTCATCATGGCAGGAAGCATCTCGGACAGTGCCACTCCGGCTATTCTGACCTCATAGGCAGCAGCAGGGGCAAGCATGAAGGAAAAGACACAGCAGAAAAGGCCAAGCAGAACATAGGGAGTACGCTTCAATCCAAAAATCTGTGAACGATCCGAGAGGTTACCCGCCCACACCTTGACGCCGAAAATCGCCAGCAACTCCTTAAGACTTATCAGACCGAAAACAATGGTAGCGGAAATACGAAGCTCGGTGGTCATAACCCGGTTGAGGGTATCAAGCAGAAAGCCGAGCATGATGCCGAAGCCCATCTGGAAAAGGGAGAGGCGGACAAGATTGATTTTCTTCATAAAACTGCACTCATGTTTTTCGGGAATATCAGGGTATACGCAGCACATGTGTTCACGCTTTCAGAGTGACCCCTGTAAGCATGGCTCGAAATATAACAAAAAAGCGGAATGATTATTGTCGGAGGGGATCGACTGTTTCACCTGAAATTCTAGCGACGAGACCTGTGAGTCGTTGGGATGAACGTCGGTTGCCAATAGCCATGGCAAGAGCTTTAGGATCGCCAATGATCATTACGAGCTTTTTAGCCCTTGTCACTGCGGTATAGATGAGGTTTCTTTCAAGAAGCGAATAGTGCTGCATGGAGAGAGGGATAACCACTGCAGGATATTCTGACCCCTGACTTTTATGAATAGTGATGGCATACCCCAGGGCAATTTCATCAAGTTCCCCGAACTCATAAACGACCTCTCTGTCGTCATAAAGAACACTGAGCGCGCTCTCTTCTTCATTGACAGTAACAATGCTGCCTATATCTCCGTTGAAAACCTCCTTGTCGTAGTTATTAACCATCTGAATCACCTTGTCACCCTCGGCATAGATAGTTCCGAAACGTTCAAGTTTTCGAACGGCATGAGGGTTGAGTGTTGCCTGTAACAGAGAGTTCAGGGCTTTGGTGCCAAGCGGCCCTTTGTTCATTGGGGTAAGCACATGAATATCCCTGAGCGGATCAAGTCCGAAACGTTTGGGAATCCGGTCAGCAACCACCCGAAGAAGCCTTCGCTGAATATCTTCAGTACTCGCGGATGGTACTACATAAAAATCTGAAAGCTCTTTCCCCGCAGTCTGGACGGGCTGCTCTCCACGATTGATGCGGTGAGCATTGACAATAATACTCGACGTTTGAGCCTGACGGAATATCTCTGTCAGACGCACTACAGGCAGAACACCGGATTGAATCATATCGGCAAGGACAAATCCCGGCCCGACCGGAGGAAGCTGGTCAACATCACCGGCAAACATCAGGGCCGAACGATCTGAAATAGCTGCCAGCAGACGGTTCATCAGCACCACATCAATCATGGAGGCTTCGTCGACTATAACAACATCAGCTTCAAGAGGATATGAGAAGCCTCTTTTAAAATCACGCGCAAAAGGATCAAACTCAAGCAGGCGGTGAATGGTTTTTGCTTCCCTGCCGGTAGCTTCAGAGAGCCTTTTTGCCGCCCTGCCCGTAGGAGCACAGAGAACAAATTTCAGCATCCCTGTACCGAGTATTTTAAGGATGGTATTTATGATAGTGGTTTTGCCGACCCCGGGGCCGCCGGTTATAATCATCAGTTTGCTGGAGAGTGCAAGCGAAACGGCACTGCGCTGCGATTCAGAGAGTTCAAGTTTCGATTGTTTTTCCGCCTTTGCAATAGCTGCTGGGGCTTCAATAGTTCCCCAGGGAAGCTTGCCATTCTGGATCCGGCCAATGCTGCACGCTACGCCCGTCTCGGCATTGAAGAGATGCCGGAGATAAAAGCTTCGTTCACCCTGATCATCAACGGCAACAAGAGTGCCGATGGAAAGTTCTGCCTTGACAGCCTCATCAAGCACGGTTGCCGGTATATTCAGGAGCCTCATAAAGGCTTCAACAAGCTTCTTTTCAGGAACCCGGCAGTGCCCTTCAGAAGAGAGTTCCTGCAGTACATGAGCAATACCGGCCCTGGCCCTCATTGGAGAATCTGAGGGCATACCGATATTCAGAGCAATCTGATCGGCTGTTTTAAATCCTATCCCTGGTATGTCAAGCGTAAGACGGTATGGGTTATTTCGCACTATGGCAACAGCGTCTGCACCATAAGCCCTGTATATCCTTACAGCACGTGCAGTGCCGACTCCATGGGAGTGCAGAAAGACAATAATCTCCTTTACCGCCTTCTGCTCGGCCCATGCTGCAACAACCTGTTTCATGCGCTTGGTGCCGATACCGGGAAGCTCAAGAAGTCTTTCAGGGTGATCCTCAATAACGTTGAAAACCTCCAGCCCAAAAGCACTAATGAGCACATGCGCCAGGTGGGGGCCTATGCCTTTTACCATTCCTGACGAAAGATATTTGCTTATACCGTCAAGAGTATCAGGTGATATAACCGCCAAGTGGCGTGCCTTGAACTGCAGGCCCCATGTTTTATCGTTTTGCCATATCCCCACAGCCTCGACATGCTGACCCGTGGTAACGGCGGCAATACACCCCACGACCGTGACCGAGTCACGCTCCCCTTTTACGACAAGACGTAAAACACTAAAGCCGGAGGTTTCACTGAAAAAAGTCACCCTGTCCACCACACCGGCGACTCGTTCCTCTCCGGGAGTACCGTTTACGATCTCATTCATTCATGAAGGCCTTCGTGGTTAACTGACAATTTCTGAATCTCTTTGAAACTTAACCTTAACACTGTAAAGGTTAATGCTGGACAACGATTTTGACAATAATATATCGCTTCACACAGGTTAAAGGAATTCCGGTGGTCGTTTGAATATTTATTATATTTCTGAAGAGTATAGCCTCTCTCGTTACAACTTCAGAATGGATAGTGCTCGTTAACAACAATTAGATCCCTATGCTATGCAGAATACCATCGAAATAGCGAAACTTTCCAGAGAGGAAAAACTGCAGGTAATGGAAGCTATTTGGACAGATCTCTCTCTTGAAGAGGATAAGGTAACCTCACCTGACTGGCACAATCAAGCTTTGCAGGAAACAGAGCATCAGTTTGGTACAGGAAAAGAAAAAATTATTGACTGGCTAGGGGCGAAAAAAGAACTCCGAAAACGATCAGAATGAAAATCAGAATTCTCTCTTCCGCTCTGGATGATTTGTATGAAGGTCGGCTATTCTATGAGAAACAGGGTGAAGGATTAGGAGAGTACTTCTTAGATTCTCTATTTTCCGATATTGATTCTCTGACCCTTTATGGAGGTATCCATCCAACTTTTTTCGGCTATCACCGGATGCTATCCAAAAGATTTCCATACGCCATTTATTACAAGCTTGAAGACAAATCTGTTACTGTGGTTTGGAGAGTGCTTGACTTGCGCCGTAACCCTAGGAAGATCAGAAAATCACTTGAGAAATAACTGCAATATTTTCATGAATAGCTATGTCCTCAATAGCTCTATGCCTGCCCTGCCTTATTTGTAAAATATGGTGAATTTAAGTATTGTGCCGTTAGATTCTCCTCTTGGGGGTGCTTGATTTTTTTGCAGCCAAAATGGCCCAAAAAAGTCGGCTGAGAATAAACCCTTGTAACTTGATGCAGGTAATGCTGACGCAAGAAAAGATGGACGCGGTTCACCTGCACTGCCTGCTTGTTTAAATATCTTCTATGACCTACGCACCTGACCTCAAGTCATGCCCTGAAAAACGCATTTACGGGATTTCATCAGAAAAAACCTTTATCAAAGGCACCCTTTATCCCATAGAAGTCGGCATGATAACACTGCAACTCAGCAGAACCTATATCTGCCGGGGAAAGGAGTTCTCTTCGTTTCCTCTTTACGATACCAGCGGACCATATTCTGATCCTTCAATTATTATTGACCCTGAAAAGGGACTTACCCCAATTCGTGATACCTGGGGATTTAAAGAGAGGGAGACCGTACCTTCGACCTTTTCCTCCATCCCGAGCACAATAACAGCAAGAACTCCTCGAAAAGCAAAAGAGGGTTCCGGTATCACCCAGATGTATTTTGCCCGCAAAGGCATTGTAACCCCTGAAATGGAATATGTTGCAATCAGGGAGAACCAGCAGCTGGAAGGTTGGATTACATCGTTTTCAAAAGGCGGCCACAAGAGTGTGCCGATAACTCCGGAATTCGTCAGAGACGAAATTGCCAGAGGCCGTGCAATTATTCCTGCAAACATCAATCACCCTGAACTCGAGCCGATGATTATCGGCCGGAATTTCCGCGTCAAGATCAATGCAAATATCGGCAACTCCGCACTCGGTTCATCAATAGAGGAAGAGGTTGAAAAAGCAGTATGGTCGTGCCGCTGGGGAGCCGATACCGTCATGGATCTCAGTACAGGAAAGAACATCCATAAAACCAGAGAGTGGATTCTGCGAAACTCCCCTGTACCGATTGGCACAGTGCCCATCTACCAAGCGCTTGAAAAAGCAGGTGGACAGGCTGAAGATCTTACCTGGGAACTCTATCGTGACACGCTGATTGAACAGGCAGAACAGGGCGTCGATTACTTTACTATTCACGCCGGCATCCTGCAGGAGCATCTCCCCTTTGCTGAAAAACGCCTGACAGGAATTGTATCCCGAGGCGGCTCAATAATGGCGAAATGGTGCAAAGCCCATAAGCAGGAGAACTTTCTCTATACTCATTTTGAAGATATCTGCAGGATACTGCAAGCCTATGATATCGGGGTTTCGCTCGGTGATGCCCTGCGACCCGGCTCAATAGTCGATGCTAATGACGAGGCTCAATTCGGCGAACTCAAGGTGCTCGGTGAGCTTACAACAGTAGCCTGGAAATATGATGTTCAGGTGATGATTGAGGGCCCCGGCCATGTGCCTCTCAATCTTGTTGAGGAAAACATGGAGAAGCAGCTCGAATACTGCCATGAAGCACCGTTCTACACGCTTGGACCGCTTATTACCGATATTGCCGCCGGGTATGACCATATCAATTCAGCGATAGGCGGCGCACTGATAGCAAGCAAAGGGTGTTCGATGCTCTGCTATGTCACCCCGAAAGAGCATCTCGGCCTGCCCGATAGAAACGATGTGCGTGAAGGAGTCATTGCCCATAAAGTCGCAGCCCATGGCGCCGACCTTGCCAAAGGAAATGCCGTTGCATGGCTGCATGATGAACTCATGAGCCGGGCAAGATATGCGTTTGCCTGGGAAGACCAGTTCAACCTCTCGCTTGATCCTGCAAAAACCCGTGAAGTGCATTCGCAGAGCATGGCTCAGAGCGGCCATACCGAAAAGAATCCTGATTTCTGCACCATGTGCGGGCCAGATTTCTGTTCGATGAAAAAGTCGAAAGAGAGTGCTGAAACAAAGTGCTGAATGCTGAGGGGCGAGTGCTGAGAGAAATAGTTGGCAGTCGGCAATGGGCAGTGGGCAAGGGGAAAAAAGAGGGATAGTTGGCGGTGGACAGTGAGCGGGATCACTGTCCGTTACCTAGGTAGGAAGAATTAGACTGAGGCAGCCTGGATGATTGCGGTGAAATCTTCGGCGTTGAGGCTGGCTCCTCCGATAAGACCACCGTCGATATTCGGCATTGCAAAGAGTTCTGCTGCATTGGAAGGCTTGACGCTTCCACCGTACTGAATACGGACAAGGCGGAAGGCTGGCTCGCCATAGAGCTCACCAATGAGTGTACGAATCTGGAGATGAACCTCATCAGCCTGAGCGGAAGATGCTGTTTTTCCAGTACCGATAGCCCATACCGGCTCGTAAGCAATTACAATCGCTCCAATATGGCTGATACCCGCTAAACCTTCGCGTATCTGAGTGGAAATAACCGTTTCAGTCACTCCTGATTCACGCTCAGCAAGCGTTTCACCGACACACAGAATAACCTTCAGTCCTTCACTCAACGCTTTTTTAATCCGGAGATTCACCGTAACGTTGGTCTCGCCAAAGAACTGACGACGTTCCGAGTGACCGATAATCACATAAGAACAGCCGATAGCATTGATCATTCTGGCCGATACCTCTCCGGTAAACGCTCCATCATTCTCATAATGGCAGTTCTGCGCAACAAGGTGAATATCACTTTCTTCAAGCAGCTGACCTACAGCATCCAAAGCAAGATAGGTTGGCGCCAGGCCAACATCGCATCCTGAAAACCCTTCACCAAGCGCCTCGATAACATCCGCAGCAAGCGTTACCGATTCCGCTACGGTATTATTCATCTTCCAGTTGCCAACAACAATTTTTTTTCGCATTTCTAATAATCGGTTATGACATCACAATAAATACGGTCAATCTGATCCAGACTGAACCGGTGTTTTCCCGAACGGGCATCCTTAAGCTCAACATCATTACTGCCAACAGCAATAATGGTACCATGCCACACTCTATCTTCAGTGGTTACCAAGTTGATTTCACGATTCAACAGGCCCTGATTACCTCCGATCCTGTCCTTACGATATATAATTTGACGTTTTCCCATTGCAGAGCTGGTTTGAGTTACCATTATGAACAAAAATCAAAAGCGCACTATAACCTGTTCCACAACAACGAGATACAAAATCATCATCCCCTTATGTATCACCCACGAAACAAATCCCGCTTTTTTGCTGTCGGAAATATACGAATCACAAGGATAATACAAGGCTGAATTATTTTCTAGTAAGCAGAGACTGTGAACATTGACAATCTCAGCGGTCAAACTCTGTCAGGTGCTGTCCAGCGCTCTGCAATCCTTCGGCACACATCTCATCGATCAAATTCAACGCTCGATTACGTAGTGGCTGAGCTTCCAATTGAGCATACGCTCGAAAGACAAGCTTACCAGCAAGCATCTCATCCCCAGCAATTGCAGTACGAATGTCCCTCGCCTGCTCTGAGCATTTAGCAACAAAAGTCTCGCAGACATCAAGGATGGTTTTTGGTACACGCTGACGTGTATTATCGAGCGCATTCAGCAAGAAAGTAGGTTCTTCTGCAAAGGATTGGCTGAAGAGAAAATAACTAATTAAAGCATCAAAGTCAGCAAGTTGTAGTTCTGGTTGATGACACAAATACCAAAAGCAATGGGCAGCATTTCTCCGAACGCTTTCGTCTTCATCATTAAAAAGACGTAGCAAGGCAGGCTCACACCAAGAACGGCAAGAAGGTAAAACGAGGTTTTGACTCGCAACCTCCGCCGCCCCAATCCGGCAACCAAGTTTGCCCGTCAACGCTTGCTCTGATAGGTAATCGAGGCTCGGATGATAGAGTCGTGCCAGACATGCCAATCTTCCCCCTGCCTGCATTGCCCCCTCAGTGTCCGAAAGAAGCATACGTTCAACAATTACAATCAAGTCGCCTGGATGCTGACGCAATCCTTCAGCAAGAAATCGTTCAACTGAGGGTGCGGCCAAGAGATTGTTATCGTGCTCAAGTAGTTTCTTGAAAAGCACGATAGCTTTTGCTGGATCATGCACCATAACCGCGAAAATTGTGTTAACTGCACATGCTCGAACTGCCAGATTTCGATCGTGAATGCATAGCTCAAAAGTGTGCTCGAATTCCTTCAAATATGCTATGTCGTAAAAAATAAGTTCACAAATTGCTTCAAGTCCGTGACAGCGAACTGAGTTAAAACCCCGAAATAACAAATCACCTTCCTTACTGTCATTCGGCTCTGGATCTGGATGCTCCGTTGCCATCTTTTGAATAAACAGGATTGCATCCTCAGGTAAATGGAACCCCACAATTGTGCCAAGTAAGTCAAGAGCTGCCATCAGACACACTGTCTGATTGGAGTTAAACTCAAGGCGTGACACTTCAAGTTTTAGTTGAGGATCAACCGCTTCTTGCTTCATTCCATACAGCACATTCATGACATAGCTCGAGTTGGTATCCTTCGGAAATCGGAGTGCAAGTCGGGCAAACCGGTCAGGATCTTTCTTAACAAATTCCCGAAAGAGCTCAGCCAATTCGGATGCACCACCTCGCTTTGAGTGGCCTATGTCGAACCGGCTCCCTTCTTTGTTATACATAGAAATAGCTTCCAACCATTGTTCATCGGACATATCTTGAGCTACTTCTTTAGGAATTGGCGAGACTGGACCGAAATATTCGTTGACCAGTGATAGCCGTGGAGAAGCACCAAACTTCATTTGCCACTCTGCAATCTGGATGCGCGCTTCAGAACTACATCGGTTTAGTGCAAGTGCCGAAGCTAACTCATAAGCTGAGGAACCTCGATGTTGTAAACCATCCGCTGAGCGTTCATAAGGAGTAGTAAATGAAAGAATCGCTAGCTCAATCTTTAGGAAGTTGTCCTCAGAGCAAAGTGCGGAACACTTTTCGATGAGGTTGCGAGTAGACCAGAATGAACTATTCGAAAACCCACAATGAAAACGTTCTGGTTCATCTGCCAATAATGCCATAGATTCATCAGCAAAAATCTCAGGTGCAGAACGAAACGCCGGTAGGAGAAAATTGTTTGCAATATAGAGACGGCTTTCCCGAAGCGAGGCAACAAGAGGTCTTAGAGATTCTGGATTTGCAGTACCAATTTGCTCAATTGCCTTTTCGCATGAAGTAAGATATGCTTCACTGAGACTAATATGCTCAAATCGAAAACGGATTGTCCAGATTCTATCTCGAATTAAGCCATCATGAGTACTGTACATGAACGACTCGGAAGCGTGGAGAACGGCAGGTAACACATGCTCAAGGACACTTTGAGGCACTGCTGCAGCGCATTTTATCAGATTTTCGACGCCAAATTGATCATCAAGTCGCAAGATCGACTCATGTCCTTCCGGGATTAAAGCTTGAGCAATGGTGACTTGGCGGTTAAGCCAATGTGCTGCCACTTCTGCATACCAAGTCGGCTGATCGTCGGCCAGACTGTACAAAATACTCCAGAATGTTGAGTTAACAGCGATGGGAGCTCGCGCCTTATCTAACGTTCCGTCATCCAAAAGCCGCAAGAACAGATCGAATAAACGCCGACTCTTACCGAGATGCACACCCACCCACTCCATAAAACTCCGAAGCCGGTCGCTCCAACTGCCCTCTTTTCCGACAAAAGGTTCTAGCAATTCAGCGACACGATCCCCATAAGACTCCGCCCGCATGAGCAAGTAACGAGTCATAAGGTCTGATTGCGAGTTCTCTCTAGATTTGAGCCAGTTCATGATATAACCAAGCCTATCGGCCACAACGAAAAGTGTGCGTGAGCCGAAGAATGCTTCCAAAGCGCGTGAAGCGATTCTATCTGAGTTTTGAACGCCAATCTGAAGAGAAGCAAATTCAGAGGTCAAATATGGCAGGAGAACGTTGAATTCCTCATCGCGTGAATCTGGAAAATTAGCAACAAGCTCCAACACAAGCAACTTAAGATGCGGGCGGATATGCCTGCTGGCAAGCAATTGTTGGATGTTCTGAATATATCGAAGGAAATCAGCATCTCGAAGATAAACAAGGACTTGACGCAGCTGCGCGCGACGAAACAATTCCTGATGGTCACTTTCTAACATTACAAAGAATTCTGTATCACCTTTTGCAATGTTCCGAGCAAAACAGTAGTCAAACAGACTTTCATGACCAAATCCATAGCGTTGCCCCACTAAGCTGAGTACACCTTCAGCCACCATTACTGCGAGAAATTCCGGTGAGAATTCATCTAATTTTGCTTTTGGTAAAGAGAGTTCCTCGGTCTTGCTCATCTCTTCAGTGAGTTTTGAGATAACTTTACTCCATTGAGCTGAATCTTCGTGCCATCTCGTCGAAACAGCAAGACGTTTGGTATCCCAATACCGATCAAGAAGTTCCTTTTGAGTAATGAATATTGGTGCGTTTTCTTTCGCCAACCCTGACTCAACGAATAAAGAAAGATTCTGAGGAAGTCTGAGAAGATTAATTTGCTTGGTGGAAAGTTTAGCAAGATCGCCTCCTTCAGCAAAAATTACGTTCTTTACCTCTTCTTCAGTAAAAAGATCTAACAAAACAGGAGATTCATTAGCAGGGAGAAGCGTTCTAATCCGGTTGTCATGCTCGAAATCAAACTGCCTGCAGGCCATCACGAGGTGTATCTGCCGAGATGCACTTAAACCACGAACCTCTTCAGCCAAAGCTGCAACAACTTCAAAAAAATCTGGATGTCTACCAGATGTCGCACTAACAAAATCAAGTTGATCAATCACAAGCGCCACTGCCTGCTCGGGATAACATTGAGAAAGAAGAATCGCGGGCGATTCAGGAAGATTGAGTTTCTGACCGAGTGCTTCGGTTGAGGCGACTGGCTCAATACAATCCAAGCGAAATGCAAGAACAGGAATATCTGCAGCAATCAACCCTTCAACTACTTGCAACATAGCAGCGCTTTTTCCACCCCCTGCCTGAGCTGTAATCAGTATATCAAGGGAACTCTTGCTTGCTTTAATCCTTTCGACGATGTCTTTAGAAACTGGTCGAGGGAGGCCCCTACTACGAATAAGCTTAGCTCGCTGTCCTGCAGAATATGCGGCAGTAACGCCTTGCAAGGAGTCGCAAAGCTCTTTACTAACCGGCAATGTGCGGATAAAAACTTGATGTGATTCGAGATGTTTGAGGATGTCATCAGCAGTTAACTTCCGGTGGATGCTTTCTGTGTATAGATCCCGCAGAAGTGACAATACTGTAATTGAAGGCCCAGCAAATAATACTTTGAATATCGAAAGCAAAAATGCCTCAATCGTTGATTCACGAGCACCCTCTACCCGCACTTTACACAAAAATCTAAAGACATCATTGCTCGCAGGATTTCCCAAATGCTTTTGAAGCTCATTGAAATTTTTTTTCGAACGTTCGGCAATAAGGAACTTACTTTGAAACTCCAGCAAATCATGCGCATGCCTTGCATTTTCCGAAAGGCATCGAAACTCTGGAGCATCACTGATTGACGCAAAAACGCATAATTCGCCAGCATCAACACACTTCCAAAAAAAATCGAGAATACCTTCTGTTTTCAGAAGTTTGAGTGACCAAGTTTTTTGGCTTAGCACTTGCCGCTTAGCTTGCCAGTTTTCTTTGATTCCTGCCCGATCAAGATAAAACTCTGCACCATCGATTCCCGGTTCCTCAATTCGGATCTCTTTAGCTTGGCCGTCAAGCACTTTACTCATTCCAAAGACACCCCAGAGGACTTCGTGAATATTACCAGCTTTATCTGCTGGACCACCAGGTAGGGTGCTCATATTGTTAAACGATGCATAATGTAATACCTCCGGACAAAGCGTGTATGGCCCTTGAGCAGATTATCAAGCGTCCAAGGTAAGGCACACACTGCTCACTAAATAAATCTTATTCTATGAATGGTGGATTGGGGAAAATAAGGTTAATGCTAATTCTATAACAACAAATCTATAGTACGGTGAATGTTGTAAATTTGTTAACGGAAGAATATAAACCCTGCTCTGCCATCAAGCTTCATCGTCCTCGAAGCGGCTCACCAATTTGCCTGTTGAATGCAAATACTTGATTGTCATTAACACACCTGAAACCCACCACAAAGTAATTAGAAGTATATCGATAGTGTTTTTTATTTACTGTCGCAGTATAACAAACATTTTATAGCCTTCAAATACTGCAGAACGCATCATTAATGTTGTCGAATTGGGCGAAATGAAAAAGCCCCAGACTCCGGGGCACGATTGCTGGGCATAATCGAGAGCGGATACCGGCCTGTGTCACCTTATTACATAAGGGGTCAGCATAATGTCATCAACCTCCCACTGGGACAAAAAAACAACATTAACCATTTTCCCGAGGTCGGCTAAATGGTCGGCAGGCGACAGGGATTCCGAGCAGATACTTCGCTCCCTGAACAGTCCATCTCACTCCAGCCATTTCGACATCCTTTCTTTCACTTCCGCATGCGAGATAGTATCACCAGCATCTGCCTGCTGGATTCCCCTCTCAACTTTCTTAAAAAAAGAAGACGCTCTATAGCCTCCTCAATTGTGGTATCGGCAGGAAGCGTTTCAACTGCTTGCAGAATTTTCTCTTTTGCCGTCATGGCAAATCTCCTGACTTATGTGCTTGGTACCTGGAAATCATGGAGAAGAGACTGCTGGGGAAACTCACAATTCGGCAGGTAAAAAATTACTTTCAAGCTAAGTCACGGGTTGGAATAACACATCCCTTTTAATCCTGCAAGGTCTCACTTAGCAACACTTTCAGAATCATGTGTCTCATAATTATACATCCTTATAATTTGATCCGTTACTAATGTGTTGAAGCAAAACAAATAATAAAGCTTCAGCAACATCATAACCTGCATTAATCAAATGGCTGTATAGCGCTTTCAAAAAGGGCCATGCATCTGGTATATAAGACAATCCATTCGATTCAGTAAGATCTGATATATCGACTGATTCAGTCTCAAGCGTGTCATAATTATAGAATTCCATAAGCCCCTCTATAAAGTTATAGCATTTCAACTTTATAGGTCAATTACTATGCCAAACAAAAAGTTCAGACTGTAAACTTGACATACTTCAGCATCTTTATGGAGAATCCATGAATAACTTGATAAAGATCTTCTCGTATCACCAAATATGTTGAGAGACAAGAGAATTCAATAGAGGCGCAACAGGAGCCATACTAAAGCAATCATAACCTGTAAAGCAGAACGTCAATCGGGTAGAATAAATGTGAAATGACAAAGCCCCAGACTCCGGGAAAGGGAATGCGGGGCATAATCAAGGGCGGATACCACCCTCTATGGCTTTGAAAAAAGAGAGCAGCTCGTAACTCTTAAGCAACAAAATTTGCAAAACTGACACCCCAAATGCACGAATTACAGGAAAATGAAAAAAAGCCCCCTGGCTGAGAGCTTTATCCTATGCTTGCAGGGGATTTATGTTCTGCTGATCGTCTTGCTTAAGATTTTCCTAATACATTGAGAGTAGTAATTACTATTCAGGCATCATTTCATCCACCTGCCGCTTCAGACGGTCAAGTGTTGAATTAAGTGCCGCAAAATCAACCTTCCCTCCAGTTGTAACATTGTTGAATTGGGACTTCACCGATACAAGAAAGTTTGCGATATCTGAACCTAACGAATTAAAATCATTGATTTTAGTATTGACCCCGTCGCTTAATTCAAGCAACTTTCCGATGATAGGGGCGAAAGTCTGTACGTCCCTTAGAAGAGGCTGTACGTCCGGGAATACTTTCTGTAAATCAGCCATGTTCGTAATTATTTTATGGTGAAAAGTTTCTGAACTGGCATGATAATTACTGTAGCTCTCTTTACTAACGCTCCCGTTACTGACACTGTCGATACCGACGCTCTCGTTACCTCCGCTCTTGTCACCGAGGCTCTCGATACTGTCACTCCTGAAACTTCCGCTCTCGTTACTGAGGCTCTTGTTTCCGGCGCTCTCGATACTGCTGTTCTGCTTACTGACGTTCTCGCTGAGTTGGGTTTCGCTTGAAGGGATGAGCGTTGAAGCTATAGACATTGTTTTGCTTACCCCAGATCCGGATTGACTCTTTTGAACCGGATCTGCTTTATCTAACTCCGAAACAGATGTATCATCATCCTCAGTATGGTCTGGGTTATGTACTCGAGACCCGAACGTATTCCAACCTAGGCTGCCATCTGCACGGACAGCCAGAATGAAGAACGTTATAACAGCAAAAACAAGTAGAAAACCACCAATGAGCTCAGGAATTACTTGCATGTCCCTACCGTTTAATTGAAAAGCCAGCCATAAAACACAGCAATTTGAAGATTATTTCTATGATTAGGAACGTTCAAAGCTTTTTTTTGTTCCTTCACTGAAATAGTCTTTTACCATTTGCATAGTCAGAGCCTCTTTGTCTGTTTCAGAAAACACTATGACTAATCCATAGATCATTACATTTCTGTAAACAAGGACCAGACCTTTACGCACTATTAGCTCGTATCTCAACAAATTGATACTGCACAAATAGCTCAAAAGTACTACTTGTTCGGTATCAGTTCCGCCACCTGCCGCTCCAAGCGGTCGAGCGTTGAATTGAGTGCCGCAAAATCAACCTTCCCTCCAGTTGTAACATTATTGAATTGGGACTTCACCGATACAAGAAAGTTTGCGATATCTGAACCTAACGACGTAAACTCATTGATCTTAATATTGACCCTGTCGCTTAATTCAAGCAGCGTCTCGATGATAGGGGCGAAAGCCTGTACGTCCTTTAGAAGAGGCTGCACGTCCGAGAATACTTTCTGTAAATCAGCCATGTTTGTATGTAAGTTTAAGTTGAAAAGGTTCTAAACTGTTGTGATAATTACTTGCATGTTCCTACCATTTAGCCACTTAAAGACTTATTTAACAAAAATCTCCAGAATCTCATAATGCAGTTCACCTTTAGGTACTGCGATCGAAACTTTATCTCCAATCTCTTTTCCTATCAGCGCCCTTCCGACTGGAGAACGAACTGAAATTTTGCCTAAATCGGTATCTGCCTCTTCAGAAGAGACAAGGGTATATTCAATGATCTCGTTGGGATCATCAAGATTTCGCAGTTTAACAGAGGTCAGAATATAGACCTTATCGGTCTTGATATGCTTCGGGTCGAGAATTGTTGCTGCTGCAAGCTTATTTTCAAGATCAGCAATGCGTGCTTCTGTATGTGACTGCTCCTCTCTTGCCGCGTCGTATTCAGCATTTTCGCTCAGATCACCATGGGCTCTTGCTTCAGCAATTTTTTCCAGAACTTCCCTTCTGGTTTCATGAACCAGCACATAGAGCTCCTCTTTCAGCCGGTTATATCCATCATTGGTCAGGTAAATTCTGTCAGTCATCTCTTGTACTGTTTTTGTTGAAAAAAAGAAATAGCTCGATTAGAGCAACTTGCCCGACAATCGGAGAGGATAGCATACAAAAAAAAGTAAAGTCAGCTGATCCCTGCTGACTTTACTTCAAAGTAATGTACAACTCTTAATCCTTCAGGCAAAAAAACTTTACACATTAAACGCAAAATAGATTTTGCTCCCTTCCCTGTCAACAAGCAGGAACAAAAGGCCGCCACTTTTGACAGTGCTGACAAGGGTGTTGTACTGCGCAAACGAGGTGACACTCTGCCTGTTCACAGAAAGAATGATATCGCCACGCCTTACGCCAGCTTGGTATGCATTTGAAGATGGAGAAATAGAGGTAATAATCACTTTACCGGCACCAGGCTTCCGGTTCAGCTTCTGAGCTGTCTCGGCTGTAAGCTCTTCAGCCTTGAAACCAAGCGCGGAAGTGACTTTTTCCTCACCATTTGAGCGAGATGCGACTTCCTTACCGGTCTGCTCTTCAAGACGAACACTGAAAAGCCTGATAGCGCCATCCCTCTGCACACTTAACTTCACTGTTGTCCCTGGTGACTGGCTGGCAATGGCATTGCGAAGCGCAACGCTGCTTGTGACTTTTGCTCCATTAAAATCGAGAATGATGTCGCCGGTTTTCATCCCTGCTTTGGCGGCAGGACTGCCATCAACAACCGTTCCGACAAGCACGCCTTCAACCACCTTCAGATGCATTGCTTTAGCAAGATTATCATCAATATCCTGAATACTCACACCGAGATAACCACGGGAAACCTTGCCGGTAGTAATGAGTGAAGTGAGAACCTTTTTAGCCATATTTGAAGGGACGGCAAAACCGATTCCCTCAAATCCGCCAGTGCGACTTGCTATAGCAGTATTGATGCCGACAAGTTCACCATTGATATTGACGAGGGCACCTCCGGAATTACCGGGATTGATCGCCGCATCGGTCTGTATGAAATCCTCATAATCAGCAAGTCCTACATTTGCACGACCTTTGGCGCTGACAATACCCTGTGTGACGGTTCTGGCAAAATTTTCACCAAGAGGACTTCCTATGGCGATAACCCATTCAGCAACCCTGAGCTTGTCGCTGTCGCCGATGATGATAGGTTTAAGACCTTTGGCGTTCACCTTTATAACCGCAAGATCAGTTTTCGGATCCTTGCCGATAACCTTTGCATCAATTTTCCTATTGTCAAAGGTGCGGATATAGACCACATCGGCATCATCAACAACATGATTATTGGTGAGAATATAACCGTCATCAGTGACGATAACCCCTGACCCGAGGCCACGCTGAACCTGTGAACGACCATTGCGGGAACCACTCTCCGGTTTGTCGAAAAAGTCATCGAACCCATGCCCGAAAAAACCGTCAAAAGAGTGTCCAAAAAAGTCCATCGGATTAATCCCTCTCTCGGCCACTTTCTTTTCGGTAAAAATCGTCACCACTGAAGGAGTGGCTGATTCAGCGATCTGCACAAAAGCGTCATTAAAGCTTTTGAGAGACTGTATGGGATAATTCTCAAACGTGTTCTTTGCTGTGGCAAAATTCGGCCTGCCGGAGATAGTCGGGCCATTGACGGAAAGATTGAACTCAACGTTGGAGAACACAAGCGCGCCAACGGCTATACCTGCAAAAACAAGAAGCAGGTATTTCAGTAACTTATTATTCTTGCTCATCGGATATCTAAGGATTTATTACTGTTACGATAAAGCCTCAATATTTTCAACGGCAGTTAAACCCGCCCTCATTTTATTCATCGTCTCTTCATACTCCGCCTCAGGTGTTGAATCAGCAACAATACCTCCTGCTGCCTGGAAGTAAATAGTGGCATCCTCAATAACCATAGTACGGATGGCAATAGCGGTCTTAAGATTCCCTTTGAAATCAAGAAATCCTACAGCTCCACCATACAACCCACGTTTTTCCTTTTCCAGCTCGTAAATGATCTCCATGGCTCGCACCTTTGGAGCTCCAGGAAGTGTGCCGGCAGGAAAACAGGACCAGAAGGCATCCATAGTGCCCAGATCATCGCGCAGTTCGCCCCGCACATTGCTTACAATATGCATGACATGAGAATATTTTTCAACTATCATCATCTCATTGGTTTCGACAGTGCCGATTTTAGCTATTCTGCCTATATCATTTCTGCTTAAATCAATAAGCATGAGGTGCTCTGCAAGCTCTTTTTCGTCAGTAAGCAGCTCTTGAGCAATGCGTTCATCCTCTTCAAAACTGCTGCCTCGACGGCGTGTGCCGGCAATAGGACGGGTATCGACAATCCGTCGACCGGAAGAGTCACGCTCAACTTTTACCAGCAACTCAGGGGATGAACCAACTATCTCAAATTCCTTTAAATCGAAGTAGTAGAGATAAGGGGATGGGTTGATGGTTCGGAGCATCCGATAGACATCAAACGCACGGGTATTCAAAGGACGGCGGAGGCGCTGTGAAACCTGTACCTGAAAAATATCTCCTGCGAGAATGTGCTCTTTGGCCGTTCTGACTTTCTGCAGGTACTCCTCTTTAGGGGTATTGGACACCACCTCTTCAGGACGTTCAGGCTGAAAGACAATCTCTTCACGCCGGAGAGGCCTGAACATCTGTTCGGCAATGTGCTCTATTTTCTTTAAAGCGTCAGGCTTATCGTTTTCGTCAAGGTAATTGGTGACAATAAAGACCTTGCGGAGAATATTATCGAAGATGACCAGAGTATCACAGAAGAGAAGAAAAATGTCGGGCATCCCTGCCGGATCAGGAAGTTCCGGCTTTGGAATCCTTTCGACGAGATGCATGGAATCGTAACCGAAATAGCCAAAAACACCCGATGTAATCATCTGTGGGGCACCGTTCTTTTTCCTGGGTATCTCTTCGGTATCAAATGCTGCAAGACAGAGGTCAATTTTTAAACGGAGATTTTTTTCCTCTCCTGCAATTTTTCCAAGATCATGGAATTTTTCATCCAGAATTTCGATATCGGCCGATCCGTCAACTGTACCTCTGAGGATAGCAACCGGATCGATGGCTATATAGGAAAACCTGGCAAGAAGCTCCTCTCCCTCAACCGATTCGAGCAGGCATGAAAAAGGGCGCTTCAGTTTGAGATATACTGAAACCGGCGTCTCTGTATCAGCATGAACCTCCTTGAAAAGCGGCTTTAGAGTATAGGGCGCATGCCGTTGTTGTACTGGCATAAAAAGTGGAAACTGAATTGGTTATTGTTACAGGGTAATAAAAAAATATTTTGTATAGTAAAAAAGAGAACCGCCATCACTCTCTCTGAAACAGCTGGAAGTAATCAGTAAGCATGCCCATCTTATCCCGCAGAAAAAAATTTGTCTTACGCTGGCTTATGGCCTTTATGCTTTCGCCCGGTGTACTGTTTCCTGCCGGATATCTGTTTCTTTATCTCTCTACCAATATCTACCTGAATGCCGGTTTCAAAACCAATCTTTCAAAATCAATCGAGAAAGCAACCGGCAATACTTGGAAAACAAGAATCACGTCAATCAAGTCCGGCTGGGGTTTTGACTCCATGACCCTCAATCATGTCGAACTCACAAAAGCTGCAAACCGAGGAATGAGAGCGGACGATGAGAACCGGACAATTACCATCAACACCATCGAAATCCCCTATCCCGACCTTCAAAAGCTTCTTTTCAGCAGTACCGAGCGTTTGGCCTCAACAAATGCCCTTTGCGAAATAATTCTCGCTGAGAAGGGGTTCGATCAATGAACGATCAACCCTGAACGCTGCAACCGGATTGAACTGATTTTGCTCACAAGATCGGTGAAAAGTGACAAATCAGGATTCCATGACCAGTAGACCATGAGTGCCTGACCAACAATATCTTTTTCCGGCAAAAAACCCCAGAATCGGCTGTCAAGACTGTTATCACGATTGTCGCCCATTGCAAAATAGTAGTTAGACTGCACGGTATAGCTCTGAGCGGGAGAGCCATCAACAAAAACCGTTCTTCCCTGCAGGCTCACATCATGCCCTTCATCGGCAATGAGCGAACTGTAAAGAGGGTAGGTTGCAGTGCTCAATCGTACGACATCTCCTTTGCGGGGAATGCGTATAGGGCCGTAGTTATCTTTGTTGTAATCTGAAAACTGAGGGAAAATCATGTAATCCCCATCTCCCTGAGCCATACGGCTTCCAATAAACTGGGCATGCGGCGGCAGTGGTGATGGTTTTTTATTGATAGAGAGCTGTTGGCCATGAATTTCGAGTGTATCTCCAGGAACGGCAACACAGCGCTTAATATAGTTCAGAGAGCGATCTTTCGGGAACTTGAATACAATAATATCGCCTCGGTCAACTTTTTTAACGCCTGGCAAGCGAATATCGGTAAAAGGGATTTTCGGACCATAAACATATTTATTGACAAACAGAAAATCACCTGCAAGCAGAGTGCTCTCCATCGAGCCGGTTGGAATACGGTAGGATTCAACGACAAAAACACGGAGAAGGGTTGCAAAGATTGCTGCTATAATAAGAGCTTCAAACCACTCCCTCGAATGTTTTTTTTCCGGTTTCCCTTGCTTAGTATTCAATGGTGTAGACTTTTGATTCGTTTAATAAAAATTAATGCCGGCATGGAATCTAACTAGTTCGACGTCTTTTCCGGTCAATTCCTGCGCTATTCGTCAATATTCAACAGTGCAAGGAAGGCTTCCTGCGGAACCTCTACCCTGCCGACCTGCTTCATCCTTTTTTTACCCTCTTTCTGTTTTTCAAGCAGCTTGCGCTTTCTGGATATATCGCCACCATAACATTTTGCAAGGACGTTTTTTCTCATTGCCGATATGGTTTCGCGCGAAATCACCTTGCTGCCGATAGCTGCCTGGATTGCGACTTCATACATCTGCTTGGGAATAATTCCCTTTAACTTCAGGCAAAGTTTTTTGCCCCAGTCATAAGCTTTCGAGTGGTGAACAACTATCGAGAGTGCATCGACCGCTTCGCCATTAAGCAGTACATCGAGTTTCACCAGATCGGATTCACGGTAGCCGATGTACTCGTAATCCATCGAGGCATAGCCTTTCGAAATGGATTTGAGCCTGTCGTGAAAATCAAAGACGATCTCTGCCAGAGGAAAATCAAAATGCATGATCACCCTTGTTGTATCGAGATAATCAGTAGTTTTGTAATCGCCACGGCGCTCTATGCCAAGCTTCATGATATTGCCGATATAATCTGCAAGAGTAATAATCTGCATGCTGACATAGGGCTCTTCAACAAGATTTATCCTTGTTGTATTGGGCATCTTGGAAGGGTTGTCGACAATCACAACTTCAGAGTTGGTCATGACAACACGATACTCAACGTTTGGAACCGTGGTAATGATGTTAACCCCGTATTCACGCTCCAGACGCTCCTGAACAATTTCCATGTGGAGAAGACCGAGAAATCCGCATCTGAACCCGAAACCGAGAGCAACTGATGTTTCAGGGGTATAGACAAGAGAGGCGTCGTTCAAGGTCAGTTTTTCAAGCGATTCGCGCAGATCTTCAAATTCATTCGAGTTAATCGGATAGAGTCCACTGAAGACCATCGGCTTGACTTCCTTGTAACCCATGAGTCGCTCTTTTGCCGGTGCGTCGACAAGCGTCACCGTGTCTCCAACCTTGGCATCTTTGACATCCTTGATGGAACAGATCAGGTAGCCGACATCGCCTGATTCCAGAAGATTTTTCGGCTGCCGCTTCATTCCCATGACCCCGATTTCATCAGCAAGAAAAACCTTGTCGCTGGCAAAAAAGCGGACCTTGTCGCCCTTTTTAAGCGATCCCTCAACAATACGAAGGTAGACCACCACACCACGATAGGCATCAAAGACCGAATCAAAAATCAGAGCCCTCAGAGGGAGGTGATTGTTGTCGGCAGGAGCAGGAACGCGAGCAATAATGGCCTCCATGAGTTCAGTAATCCCAAGACCGGCTTTAGCCGATACCTGAAGAATATCCTCACGTTTATTGCCGACAAGATCCATGATCTGGCGGGCAACACCCTCCACATCCGAAGATGGAAGGTCAATTTTATTGATGACCGGTATAATTTCAAGACCGGCTTCGATAGCAAGATAGAGGTTGGCAATGGTCTGGGCCTCAACACCCTGGGTGGCATCAACGATAAGAAGCGCACCCTCGCATGCTGCCAAGGAGCGGGAGACTTCATAGCTGAAGTCAACGTGACCGGGAGTATCGATGAGGTTTAAGGTATAATCTATGCCATCAGAAGCTTTGTACTTCATCTGAATTGCATGGCTCTTGATGGTAATACCACGCTCCCGTTCGAGATCCATATCATCAAGGACCTGTGCGGAAGCCATCTGGGTGCGGTCAAGGGTGTGCGTTACTTCCAGCAGGCGGTCGGCAAGTGTGGATTTTCCATGATCAATATGTGCGATTATGCAGAAGTTCCTGAGGCGGCTGACTTCTGTACTGGACAATGCCATAAAATAAGCGTTAGATTCTATTAAAAATTCAAGGTTAGGAATATAAGCAATTAATACGATTGTGGCATGGCAGAGTCGCTATACAAAGAGCTGCTGCTGGCTGTCATGACGAAAGCCCCGTAGAAACTCAGCTGCTTCCATGAGTTTACGGCCTTCAAGCTGGAGCGACAGCACCTCAAGCCAGCCGTCAGAACATGATGCATAAAGTTTTCCATTATCGACGAAAACCGTTCCCGGAGAGAGTAGTGCTGCTTCAGAAAAGGGTGCGCCGGGAGAAGCCTTGAATATTTTCATGGTTTTACCGTTGAAGGTTGTCCATGCCGTTGGCTTCGTGGCAAGACCCCTGATAAAATCATTGACATTCCTGACCGGTTGCGACCACGAAATACGGGTATTGTTGCGGGTAAGCTTGGGAGCTTTTGAAACGAGCGCTTCATCCTGAGTCGAGACAACCACTTGATGGGAAGCAATCAGATGAAGGGTATCGGTAACAACACAAGCACCGAGCACTGAGAGACGAGAGGCAAGATCTGTGGCATTTTCAGCAGGATCAATGGTCATGTTCTCCTGAAGTATGATGTTGCCGGTATCAACGCGCTTCTGGAGAAAGAATGTTGTCACACCGGTTTCGCGGTCTCCGTTGATAATGGACCAATTAATCGGGGCAGCCCCCCTGTATGCCGGAAGGAGTGATGCATGAAGGTTAACGGCGCCAAGGGCGGCCTCTTCAAACACTGTAGACGGCAGAATACGGAATGCTGCCACCACAATGACATCAGCTCTCTCGGCCGCTACAATTTCAGCAAATTCCAGACTATTGACATCATCAGTTTCATATACCGGCAGCCCAAGGGAAATCGCCGCCTGTTTTACGGGTGATGGTTCAGGCTCGGCATTTTTATTTCTGCGGGGCTTATCAGTACCAGTAACGACCAGAATCAGTTTGAACTCATTATTTGCAGCAATAGCTTTCAAAGAGGGAACAGCAAACTCCGGCGTTCCCATAAAAATAATCCGCATGGCACTCAAGAGTATTAAGCTGTAAGAGGTTCACGCGCAATCGGGTACGCAGCATTCACATTGCCTGAAGAAAACGCATCAAGCTCTTTCTGGATTTTCCGACGGTCGCGCTTCTCCATCCGGTCAACAAAGAGAGTGCCGTTGAGGTGGTCTATCTCATGCTGAAGCACTCTTGCATACATGCCGGAAAACTTTCCGGTGATCTCTTCAAAATGTTCGTTACGGAATTTTAAAGTAATAGCAGCCGGACGTTCAACATCACCATGAACGCCGGGAAGGCTTAAACATCCCTCTTCCATGTCGTTGTATCCCCTGACGGAAAGAATATGAGGGTTGATCACCACCATCGGCGCTGCATCGGCATAACTCTTCAGACCGGAAATATCCATCACAAGGAGCCGAAGCGAATGGCCTACCTGAGGAGCGGCAAGACCGATGCCCGAAGCATTGCTCATGGTCTCAAACATAAAGGCTATAAGTTCTGCGATTCCACTGTCTATGCCTTTCAGTGGCTTGGCTTTCTTTCGAAGTATATCGTCGCTATAAATATTGATCGGTAATATCATAAATCACACTACGTTTATTTGATGTGTCTGGAACCTTTCTGACTGGCTAAAAGTTGCCCAGCCAATGCCAAGGTCTCTTCACTTGATGAGCAAATAATATGAAGCCCCGCGAAATTTCCAAAGTCTTTAAATACAAAATGCTGGTAAGTCAGTACCCACTGGAAGAGCCCGGTTTCTTTTTTTTGTATATTTTTTCAAGCAGCTTGCCAATACCATCAAACCGCAATAAAGCTTTTTTAACCGTCGACACAGGTGAATTTTCACTGATTTCATCGTCTGTAGCTCTCTGAACCGGGTAGACAAGAATAAAACTGTTTTTCTGGAAATACCTGTTAAGATATAGTGGCATTTTAGCCATTTTACTATGATAGGAAAGGTGGTTTTTCCTGCTCATCACAACAATGAGGTTATCGTCATTTTTCAGTTCCCTCGAAAGAACAAGAAAATCATCCCAGTCCTTGAAAACCTTGTACTCTGCATTAAAAATGCTTTTGGCGTAGGCCTCCTTCAGATAAGCAAGGGTTTGTTTTGTTGCATAAAAAGCCAGTGTTGATCCAGTATTTTTTATGACATTGATAATCTTCTGCATCCAGAGGACAAACCCGATTTCATTTTCAGCTCCGGCCGGAATAACCACGATCGTTCGCTTTATTGTGGCAAGGGGCTGAACCGGTCTGTAAATAAAGGTCGTGATATTACTCCGGCCAAGAATGTTCCCGGATGCACTGCCGAGCAGAGTGTCAGTAAGGATGCTTTTCTGATGCAATCCTAAAATAAGGTCGGTGATTTTCTGCTCTCTGATGACACCGGTTATGCCATTAACTACATCACTGTCATAACGAATCAGCCTTTTCAAATCATAGTCGATAGACGATGCCGCAACCGCCGCTTTTTCAAGAAGTTTGCCTGCATGCTTTTCTGCTGCATCGTCACTTCTGGTGTTGTCAGCTACATGAAGGGCATAAATTCCATTTTTGTCTTTATTCGATTTTACCGTTACGCTGAGATTGACCAGCTCGTCTACCGTACTGATGTCGTTCATGGGAATCAGTATCCGTTCTTCAGCTGCTGCGACACCGCCTTCAGCTATTTCATCAACGGTATCAGCAATCGCAATATTCTGGGCACCTTTCTCACCGACAATTGTTGCAAGCGTGCAGGTTATCAGAATAAACAGGATCGTACCGTTCAAAACGCTCTCATCAAGCAGCCTGACAGGATAACCTTTGAGAGTATAACCGGTAATAATGTTATAACCGATCAACACCGTTGCAAGAGCGAGTGCCGCATGGGCGCTTATCAGTCCAAAGATCAGCCGGCGCTGATCAAGCGAAAACCCGAAAACTCTCTGGGTGATCCAGGCTGAAAGATATTTTGCTACCGTAGCGGCCATCGTTATAACTGCAGCAACCTTCAGAGTGTTATAATCTTTGAACAATGCCCGGATATCGATAAGCATCCCGACACCGATCAGAAAAAAAGGAATAAAGAGGGCATTGCCGACAAACTTGACTCTGTTCATGAGCGGGGATGTCCGGGGAATCAGGCGGTTCAAGGCGAGGCCGCTGAAAAATGCACCGATAATAGCCTCAAGACCTGCAGCTTCAGCAAGAAAACCGCCAAAGAATACTACAGCCAAAACAAAGAGGTACTGAAGCACATTGTCGTCGAAGTGCTTGAAAAACCATCGGGCAATTACAGGAAAGAGCAGCAGAACAATAAGGCTGAAAAGCGTCATCCCGATCACAAGCCTTATCCAGAATCCAGTCATCAACTCCCCTGACGAGATTCCGGCAATAACAGCCAGCACCAGCAAGGCAAGGGTATCGGTGATAATGGTACCGCCAATAGCGATAGTGACCGCCTTGTTTGTGGAAACACCAAGCTTACTGATTACGGGGTAGACTATAAGGGTATGGGATGCAAAAATACTGCCGATGAGAATGGATGAAAAGAGCGAAAAATCAAGGATAAAGAGACCGACAAGAATACCGAGAGTAATAGAGATAACAAAGGTATAGAGACCGAAGAGGATACTGTTTCTGCTGTTTTTGCGGAAATCATCGACATCAATTTCCAATCCGGCAAGAAACATGATATAGAGCAGGCCAACGGTTCCAAACAGGATGATACTGCTGTCGCGAAGCATCAGATTAAACCCATGGGGCCCAATCACCGCTCCGGCAATAATAAGACTGATCAGACTCGGAATTTTCAGGCGGTTAAGCAGCAGGGGTGCAAAAAGAATGATGAAGAGTATCAGTGAAAACTGTAACACCGGATTCTTCAACGGTAATGAAATATCGATCAGACTCATCAAGACCATCGCTATACAATCCAGTAGTTAATCTCTGCACCTTCAGCCATTATTACTATGCCATGACAATACCTTCTTTTAAATCAGGCAATACTGTAAAAAGGCTTAAAAAAGGAACCGGCGCCAGGGAAAAAACGAAAAAGGACGCTCATATATTCATCGGGAAAAATAACTTATCCGGTAATAAATATGCATATCTTTTCAGTTGAACACAAACTGCAGAATGGGTATCAATCCGGCTGGAAGGCTCCCCTGATCAAGCAGCATGAAAATTTCCAACATGTTCACTAAACTTGCGCCAACAGTTTTTATTTTCTTTTTTTACGGGCTGAGATTTACCTTTCTTTCGTTAACGATCAGGGGAAGGCCTGCCGGGATGGCGGGGTTGCATTTCAGTCAGGAACAGGTTCACTAAAGCATGAAAAATCTACAACCTATTTATAAAAAAATAGTCGTAAAAGTCGGCTCGAATGTCATTACCGGTAAAAACGGAGAGCTTGACCTTGAGACTCTCCAGAGTCTTACCGCCCAGATTGCGCAACTGCAGAAAAAAGGCATTCAGATTATTCTCGTTTCATCGGGTGCCGTCAGTGCCGGCCGATCTGTCATAAAACCTTGCGGGACCCTGACGCCGGTTGCATCGCGCCAGATTCTTGCTTCTACGGGACAGATAAAGCTTATCAGCACCTATAATGAACTTTTTCTCCGACACAATCTGATCACAGCACAGATTCTTGTCACAAAAGGCGATTTTCGGGACAGGCAGCACTATCTCAACATGCAAACATGCTTTACAGCCCTTCTGCAACAGAGCATTGTCCCCGTCGTTAATGAAAACGATGCCGTTTCAGTGACTGAGCTGATGTTTACCGACAATGATGAACTTTCAGGCCTCATTGCCTCGATGATGGATGTGGAGGGCTATATCATTCTATCGCATGTTGACGGCCTGTTTGACCTTAAAACAGGTAATGGAGCCATCATCCCGGAAATTGATCCATCAACAAAACATTTCCACCAATATATCCATCCTGGAAAATCAGAATTCGGAAGAGGGGGTATGCTGACAAAATGTCATATAGCTCAGAAACTTTCAAGGCTGGGAATAACCGTGCATATCGCCAACGGGCGCACTCCTGATATTCTGCTCTCGATTCTCGATGGAAAAAAAACCGGCACAAAATTTCTACCGCAAAAGCCAACTCATGGACCAAAACGCTGGATTGCCAACAGCGAAGGTCTGGAAAAGGGAGCCGTCACCATCAACAAGGGGGCCGAAGCTGCACTGGTCAGCGATGAACAGGCTAACAGTCTTCTCCCAATCGGGATTGAATCGGTTGAAGGGATATTCTTCAAGGGAGATATTATAAAAATCCTCTCAAAAGAGGGGCAGGCGATCGGTTACGGAATGGCACAATACAGCTCTGAAAAAACACTCTCGATCATAGGACAAAAAGGACATAAACCGTTAATCCACTACGATTATCTTTATATAACATCCTGAAACTGCCAAAGACACTATAGGAAGAACCATGCAGGAAACCATCATGCAACAGCTCAATGCTGTACAGCAGGCAAGCCGGGAGATTGTGACGCTCAGCGATGCCGCCATAAACACTCTACTGCTTGATCTTGCCGACAGCATTCCTTCGCACCAGGAACTCATACTCAACGCTAACAGGAAAGATCTGGATCGTATGGATCAGGCTGATCCCATGTATGACCGCCTCCTCCTGAACGCTGCGCGGCTTGAAGCCATTGCCGGGGATATCCGCAATGTCGCAACCCTTCCCTCTCCTCTTGATATTGTGCTTGAAAAGCGGACTCTGCCGAATGGACTTGGCCTGAAAAAAGTCTCCGTTCCAATAGGAGTGATCGGCATCATCTATGAAGCTCGTCCCAATGTAACCTTCGATGTCTTTGCGCTCTGCCTGAAATCCGGCAATGCCACCGTGCTGAAAGGCGGAAGTGATGCCATGTATTCGAACATTGCAATTGTCGATCTCATCCATGCAGTGCTGAAGACGCATTCCATCAATCCCGACACACTCTACCTGCTGCCTTCTGAACGTGAGGCTGCGGCTGTCATGCTCAATGCTGTCGGGTTTATCGACATGATCATTCCCCGGGGCAGCCAGAAACTGATCGACTTTGTCCGTAATAATGCTAAGGTTCCGGTCATTGAAACCGGTGCTGGTATTGTGCACACCTATTTCGATAAAAGCGGTAACCTCGATCTTGGACAAAAGATTGTCTTCAATGCAAAAACCCGACGTCCGAGTGTCTGCAATGCGCTTGATACCCTAGTGATCCATCAGGAGCGCCTTAATGATCTTGTAGCGCTTGTTAAGCCACTGGCGGAAAAACTGGTAGTTCTCTATGCTGATGAAGCTGCTTATCTGAAACTGAAAGGCTCTTACCCTGATGCTCTGCTGCACCGGGCTGAACCTGAACATTTCGGCACTGAGTTCCTCTCTCTGAAGATGTCGGTAAAAACTGTTGCATCTCTGGAAGAAGCGCTTAGGCACATCGACCACTTCAGCTCACGCCATAGTGAGGCAATTATCACGGATGACACTGCAGCAAAAGAAATATTTTTAAAACGAGTCGATGCTGCGGTTGTTTATGCAAACACCTCCACGGCATTCACCGATGGCGCCCAGTTCGGACTTGGAGCGGAAATCGGCATCAGCACCCAGAAACTCCATGCAAGAGGTCCAATGGCCTTGAAAGAGCTCACCACCTACAAATGGATTATAGAGGGCAACGGCCAAACCAGACCTTAGTACATCATGCTCGAAGCAAAAAACATCATTAAATCATATACACTTCCTGGCCAGAGGACCATACCAATCCTCCGTGGACTAAATCTCACGCTCGGAGAAGGCGAAATGGTTACTGTTATCGGAGCTTCGGGCAGCGGAAAAACAACACTGCTGAATATGCTCGGCACCCTCGATACCCCTGACGGAGGAGAAATCCTCTTTGACGGAGAGCTGCTGTTTATGAATAAAAAATACACACTCTCTCAAAAAGCTCTGGCAAAATTCAGGAACCGTAAAATAGGCTTTGTCTTTCAGTTCCACCATCTGCTTTCTGACTTTACCGCTATAGAAAATGTAGCCATGCCGGAGTTTATCGCCACAGGAAAGCTCCAGCCTGCAAAAAAACATGCCGGGGAACTGCTTGCCGGACTCGGGCTCAGTGAGCGGTTTGAGCACCTTCCCTCAGAACTCTCTGGTGGTGAACAGCAGCGGGTTGCCATTGCGCGCGCCCTGATGAATAATCCGAAACTTGTACTGGCGGATGAACCGAGCGGAAACCTTGACAGCAAGAACAGCCTTATGCTCTATGAGCTTATGGCCAAACTGAGCAAGGAGCGCAGAACCTCTTTTATCATCGTCACCCACAACGAAGAGTATGCCTCCATGTCTGACCGATGCCTTCGCATGCAGGACGGGCTGTTGCAGAATTGCGGGGCGTGAAGGAATGACATTTTTGCTTTTGTAAAAAAAGATAACTATCATCGATAGCTATCAATTGCTGATTTTTATAAAGGAGGACGTATGGATACTGCACGCATTTTTCCATCTGGGCGAAGCCAGGCTGTCCGTTTGCCGAAGGAGTACCGGTTTCAGGGAAGCGATGTTATTATCAAGCATTTCGGCAATGGAGTTTTACTGTTGCCGATTGACAAATCATGGGCAATGCTCGAAGCTGCTCTGCAGGAGTTTGAACCAGGGTTTCAATTGCAAAGAGAGCAGCCTGAAGAACAGATTCGCGAGGAGATGGCTCCATGAGCTATATCCTCGATACCAATATCTGCATCTACATTATCAATGCACGGCCAATGCATGTTCTGGAGCGGTTCAGGCAGGAAAGCATTGGCAACATTGGTATTTCGAGTATTACTGCCGCTGAGCTGGCTTTTGGCGTCATTAAAAGCGGTTCCGAAAAAAACCGGCGGGCACTTGAAATGTTTTTGGCACCACTCGAACTTTTTCCTTTTGATGACTCTGCTATCTGGTATTATGGCGAGATACGAACTGAGCTTGAAAAAAGAGGCGAACCTATCGGATCACTTGACACCATGATTGCTGCTCATGCCAAGGCACTGAATGCGATACTTGTCACCAATAACACCAAAGAGTTCAGTCGGGTAAAAGGATTGAGCATTGAAAATTGGGCAGCATTATAAACTGCTATTAACCATGTATGAAGGAACAATGCTGAGAGCTGCGGGAACTAGCGAAAACGGGCTTCCGGTCTCTGCTGGCTACCACTTTATTGAGGTTAACGGGTTCAATGTTCATTTCCGCCTGGCTGGCAGCGGAAAGCCACTTGTTGTGCTGCTGCATGGCAGTTTTCTGAGTCTCAGATCATGGCGTCATGTTTTTGAAAGAGTGGTAGAAAACGCAACAGTCATTGCATTTGACCGCCCTGCTTTTGGCTTGACTTCACGCCCACTCCCTTCTAAAACCTCGCGGGTGAGTTACACACCTGAAGCTCAGAGTGATCTGGTTATAACACTGATACATAAACTCGGGTTCAACAAAGCAGTGCTGGTCGGAAATTCTACGGGCGGCACCATAGCGCTGCTGACTGCGTTGCGACACCCGGAAAGTGTTGAAGGGGTGGTGCTTGCCGACGCCATGATTTACAGCGGCTATGCCACCAGTGAGGTGCCTGCATTTATAAAGCCCGCCTTGAAAGCCATGAGTCCGCTTTTTGCCCGAGTGATGAAGTTCATGATCACCAGGCTGTACAACCGTCTTATTCGTGCCATGTGGTACAACAAAACAAGGCTCAATAGTGATGTTATAACTGAGTTTCGCAGTGACTTGATGAATGGTGACTGGTCGAGAGCGTTCTGGGAGCTTTTCAGCGAGACGCATCATCTCAGACTGGATGAACGGCTGAAAACCATGTCGCGACCAGCCCTCGTTATTACAGGTGAATACGATTCAATGGTAAAAAAAGAGGAGAGCATCCGCCTTGCCGGTGAGCTTCCATGCTCGGAACTGGTGGTTGTGCCTGATTGTGGCCATCTTCCACAGGAAGAGCAGCCGGAAGCATTTGTGCTTGCGGTAAAGAACTTTCTGAGAAGAATAGAGGAATAGGACTTATAAAAGAGATAGAGCCTTTGGGGAATAACCTCAGGATGACAGTTTTGGAGTGGAAGGGATGGCGCAAGTGTGCCTCAGTAGCAGTGCCACTCTCCTTTTTGGAGAGAGGGCACCGGGAAGGATTCCTCACAGGAGTTCGGAATAACAATGAGGGGAGATGCCTGACATTCAGGCGAGAAGTACTGCACAGATGCGCTCGAGCTCCTCATCTTTCAGGTAGGGGTGCATGGGCAGTGAGAATATCCGGTTGCTGAGATCCTCGGAAACCGGGAAGTCGCCTGCATTATAGCCTAGAGATGCATAGGCTTTCTGGAGGTGGAGAGGGATTTTGTAATAGATCATTGATGGGATTCCCTCTTTTTGCAATGCCTGCATAAGCTGCTCCCGCTCTTCAAATGATGCGGCAAGTACCGAGTATTGCGCCCATACCGAGGTGTAGTGCTCCTGAATCCTGGGAACCACGACTCTGTGCTGAAGCCTGTTGCTGTAGAAATCGGCAATACGCTGACGAACTTCAAGCTCTTCGTCAAAAATGGTAAGTTTTTCGAGAAGGACAGCTGCCTGTATTGAATCGATTCGACCGTTTATCCCGATACGGTCATTGCTGTACTTGTCGACTCCGCTGCCATGAACCCGGATTGAGCGCAACACTGTGTCGAGCTCTTCATCGTCAGTAAATATCGCACCGCCATCGCCATAACAGCCAAGCGGTTTGGCCGGAAAAAATGAGGTAGCTCCTGCAAGACCGAAACTGCCTGCTTTATGACCATTGAAACTGCCGCCGAAACTCTGGGCTGCATCTTCAAGAATCCATAATTTATAGTCTTCGGCTACCGCTTCGATACGAGTGTAATCAGCCGGCTGGCCAAAGAGATCAACAGGAATAATCGCTTTGGGCTTCAATCCCCTGGTCACGGCCTCTTCAACAGCCCGCCCTATAAGTTCCGGATTGATATTGAAGGTATCGAGACAAACATCAACAAACACCGGAGTGGCTCCGGCAAGGCTTATAACTTCAGCTGTTGCAACAAAGGTAAAGGGTGTTGTAATAACGGCATCCCCCGCGCCGATGCCTTTTGCCATAAGAGGCATAAGCAGAGCGTCTGTTCCTGATGAGCAGGAGACACAGTAGCGCGAGCCGACATAGGAGGCAAGACGGGACTCAAGTTCAGTAACTTCCGGGCCCATAATAAAATGGCCACTGTCCAGAATGCTTTCGATCCGATGAAGAAGTGAAGTGCGAATCCGGTCTTTCTGAGAAAGAAGATCTATAAATTGCATAACTAAAATGGTTGAAATCTATTAAAACTGTTCTGGCTAAAATACAGATTCATTTTATTTCTTTTGCTGTATAGCTCGATTCTTTAGAGAAAAGAGAAATCGTCTTAAAGCTTTGTTTATCGCCTTTGATAGTCGAGATAAGCTGTTTTACAGTTGCCCTCTATTCAATTTTTATGTATATAAAGCCAGTATGCAACATCGTTCGCTCCGGCAATCTGAAGACAATCTCTCTCAAGATGAGTTCCATTTACTTTATCGGTATAGGCGGGACAGCAATGGCTTCGGTAGCCGTAGCCCTTTCACATGCCGGACATGCCATTACCGGATCTGACTCACAGCTCTACCCTCCGATGAGCACCTATCTCGAAGACCATAATATCCGGTACTTCAATGGTTTTTCAGCTGAACACATCAAGCATGCTTCACCTGATGTGGTCGTTGTCGGCAATGCGATAAGCCGTGGGAATGTGGAACTTGAATATGCCCTCAATCACCATATTGAGCTCGCCTCCATGCCGTACCTGGTTAAAGAGCATCTGATCGGCAACAACACCTCGATAGTGGTAACCGGCACTCATGGCAAAACAACGACAACTTCTCTTATTGCATGGATCCTCGAACATGGCGGACTGAAACCGGGGTTTCTTGTCGGTGGTATTCCTGAAAATTTCTCCATCGGGTGCAGGGCATCAGGACGCAGCGATGAGGGTTTTTTTGTTTCGGAAGGTGATGAGTATGATACGTCATTTTTTGATAAGCGAAGCAAGTTCCTTCTCTATCGCCCCGATATCGCAATTATCAATAATATTGAATTTGACCACGCCGATATTTTCAATTCTATAGAGGATATCAAACGCAGTTTCAGACTGTTTGTGAACCTTATTCCGGAAAACGGCGCTCTTTTTGTTAATGGGGATGATCCTGTCGCTGTTGAAATTGCCTCAGGGGCGTTCTGCAATGTGGTGCGGTTCGGACTGCAAACAGACTCGGAATGGAGTGCCCAAAACATCTCGCTGGAGGGAGAGGCATCGTCCTTTGATGTCTTGTATAAAAACACCCTTCTCGGCACTGTTTCAGTTCCGCTTTTCGGCAACCACAATATCATGAATGCCCTTGCTGCTGTAGCTGCAGCAACCCGTACCGGGCTACCTTTCGAAGCTATAAGACAGAGTATGGCGCTCTTCAAACGTCCGAAACGCCGCATGGAAATAATCGGGACTTTCCCCGGAAACATAACCCTTGTTGAGGATTTTGCTCACCACCCCACCGCAGTCAGGGTGACACTTGAAGCTATCGAACAGCTCTATGCCGGACGGAGAATTGTGACCTGTTTTGAACCGCGCTCTAACACGACCACCAGGAACATCTTCCAGCAGGAACTTTCAGAGTGTTTCGGGCCTGCTGCTATTGTCGTCATAGGCAAGGTTCACCGTCCAGACCGCTATCCGCCTGATGAGTCTCTCAATATTGCACAATTACAGGAATCACTGCAGAGACAGGGAAAAACGGTTTTTCTTGCCGGCCGTAATTCTACCGATTACCCTGATGATATTGTTGCATTTCTAAAAAGCCAACTGATTGATGATGACGTTGTTATTCTTCTGAGCAATGGCAGCTTCAGCAATCTGAAAACCCTCTTATCAGAATATTTTCAAAAAAACTGCTAAATATTTCGAGTTTCATATTATATCTTGAAGAACAGTTTCTTGTTTTGAAAAAAGACATTTTTTACACAAATAGCACGAACACTAATTTCAATACAATATCAGGACGACATTATGGCAAAAGTGAAAGTCGGCATTAACGGATTTGGCCGCATCGGGCGTCTGGTTTTTCGCCAGGCATTGAACAACCCGAATTATGAAATTGTTGCAATCAACGATTTATGCGATCCCAAGACCCTCGCACATCTTCTCAAATACGATTCAACCCACAAAAAGTTCAAAGGTGAAGTCGGTGTCGATGGCAGTAATCTCATTGTCAACGGTAAGGTTATTACCATTATAGCTCAGCGTGACCCTGCATCGCTTCCTTGGAAAGAACTGGGATGTGACCTGGTTGTAGAGTCGACCGGATTGTTCACTTCAAGAGAAGCTGCAGCCAAGCATATTACTGCCGGTGCGAAAAAAGTTATCATTTCAGCTCCTGCAAAAGATAAAATTGACGCAACCATCGTTCTCGGTGTCAACGGTGACTCAATTACCGGCAAGGAAGAGATTATTTCAAACGCAAGCTGCACCACCAACTGTTTGGCGCCAATGGCAAAAGTACTTCAGGACAGCTTCGGTATTGAAAAGGGATTTATGACCACCGTTCATGCCTATACGAACGATCAGAACATCCTCGATCTTCCTCACTCTGATCTTCACCGTGCCCGTTCAGCTGCATCATCAATTATTCCAACCAGCACCGGTGCTGCAAAAGCAATTGGAGAGGTTATTCCTGAACTCAAGGGCAGACTTGACGGCCTTGCCATGAGAGTACCAGTTCCAGACGGTTCACTTACAGATCTTACTGTAATTCTTAACCGTCCGGCAACAAAAGATGAAATAAATGCAGCGATGAAAACTGCATCAGAAGGACCGATGAAGGGATTTCTCGAATACTGTGAAGATCCTATCGTATCACAGGATATCGTCGGCAACGCGCACTCCTGTATTTTCGATTCACTGCTTACGATGAGCTCAGGTAACCTTGTCAAGGTTGTTGGCTGGTATGACAACGAGCTTGGATACTCTACAAGAGTAACCGACCTTCTTGACATTTACTCGAAGTTTGTATAAGCATCTTTTGAATAAAGCCTATATCAAAAAAAAGCGCTCTGTAAGAGCGCTTTTTTTTGACTTTTTTACCTTATTTTATCCTTTATACTCCTATAGATCCAGTCCGTCGTTTCACTGCAACCATTTTTTCTTATGACGCATACCTCAGCAAATCCCATGAGAGCGATTATCCTGTTTGACAGTAAAACTACAGGAGGATCAACCGATAAACTCATCGATTCGATTGGCTTGGAGCTTGCAAAAACGGGTGCTTATGTCGAAAAAGCAAGATGCAAAACGACAGGAGATTACAGCTTCGTCAAGGATTTTGATGTAGTGATCCTGGGGGCCCCTATTTACTATCTACTCGTGTCGTCACAGTTGCTGGGAGCTTTGGTGCAAAGCAATCTTAAACAGTATCTGGTTGGAAAAAAAGTTGCGCTTTTTCTCACCTGCGGCAGTCCCGAACTGATGGCAAACATGCTTTATCTTCCACAGCTGAAAATGAACCTGGTCGACAATACAATTCTTGCTGAAAGAATTTTTGCGCCAGACCAGACCTCAGACCCGACGGTAATAGCGAAATATGTTCATGAACTGAATGCCGCCTATAAAAAATGAGATAAAAGATCACTATACCGGCCATGCATGAGCGAACAATGCATATGGAATGTCTTAATCCCGGTAGGAACGAGAGTTACCCCTCGCCCCCTGGACAGATCCGGACAAGCGGAATTCCCGCATCCGGCTCCTAACTTGAGTGTTTGACGCAAAACCGTTGTTCCGGCCATGGGTGAAGGATCTTTGGGTTAGGGAGGTACTGATCAATATATATCACCATTCGCTCCCATGTCATCACATGCCGCTGGCTTCGGCGCCTGAGGCTCTTCATCCAACGTCTGGCAACATGGTAGCGGAATGCCGATAGCGCCCTCGTGTTTGTGGGCACTGCAAAATAGGCATAGTGACCTCTCATCACGCTGTTCAGCCACTTTCCCTGTTCCGATACTGAGACATGCATTCGCCGTCTCAGCTCTTTCTTTACCTCTCCGAGCTTGGTTCTCACTGATCCGCGCTTCGTCTTGCGCAAGAGCTGAAAGCCTTTCCCCTCTACTTTCTCTCCACAGATGTGGGTAAATCCGAGAAAGTCAAAGGTTTCCGGCCGCCCTTGTCCCCGTCTTTGTCGGTTCTTGGCAGCATATCTTCCGAACTCAATCAGTCGGGTTTTCTCTGGGTGCAACGTTAGCGCGAACTTTGCCAGTCGCTCCCTCAGATCGGCTAGGAATCTTTCACCATCTTCCTTGTTTTGGAAGCCTGCGACACTATCGTCGGCGAAACGCACGACGATCATATCACCTTTGCAGTGCTTTTCCCGCCACTGCTTGGCCCACAGGTCATAGGCATAGTGAAGGTAGATGTTCGCAAGGAGCGGTGATATCACGGCTCCCTGCGGTGTCCCTTCTTCTGCCTCGATCCGCACGCCATCTTCCAGTACCCCGGCTTTCATCCACTTGATAATCAGTCGGACAATCCGCTTGTCACCGATACGGTGTTCCAAAAAGCGTATCATCCACTCATGGCTGATCGTGTCAAAAAACCGGGAAATATCGGCGTCCAATACCCAGCCGATTTTCTTCACCTTGATCCCGTATGCGAGTGTATCCAGCGCATCATGCTGACTGCGCCCTGGACGGAATCCATAGCTGAACCCCAGAAACTCCGCCTCGTATATTGGCGTGAGAATCGCCACCATTGCCCGCTGATCAATTTTGTCTTCCAGTGCGGCGATGCCGAGCGGTCGTTGTTGGCCATTTGCCTTCGGTATGTACTTCCGGCGTGATGGCTGTGCCCGGTACGCTCCCGTGTGAATTCGCCGGTGCAGGTCTGCAAGGTTCTCTTCCAGACCTACACCGTAGTCCCTCCACGTTACCCCGTCGACTCCCGTTGCTGCGGTCTTCTTCAGTTCGAAGTACGACCACCGCAGACAGTCTACGGAGATATGATGCAGGAGCGCTGTTAGCTTTTCTCCTCGTTTTCTGGTTACTGCTTCACGTATGCGACCCTGCGCTTGGGACACGGCTTCCCGACCCTGTGTCCGGGCCATGCTTTGCAGTTCCGCATTTCTCTTGTTCCCACCCCTTCCCTCCACGAACTCCGCTACGGGCTTACCCGCTTTGTTCGCTCGCTTCTCCGGTAGTATGGGCAGGTCTGACTTCTCCGTACCGTGCATCATCGGCTTCAACTATTACGTTTTCCCAATGCGACCCGCCAACGACGATGGGTGGTATCGGAGATCTCCCGGTTCCCGTGTAAGAGGCTTACATACATGCCAGGTTCTCTGACGTCGTGGGGACAGTCTTGTGCTCGCGTTATCGCACTTCGTCTGTATTGCCTTCTGCTATTAGGAGGGCATGGGCTCCCCAAATTTGCTCATTTTCGCCGCTCAATGGCTGGCCTCTATGCACCCCTGTCAACGCTTCACGCATATCCTCGCGGTTATGCGCGCATGACTCGGGGCCAGTGCGGGTCGCTAGCCCTTTCACTGCAGGGACTTGCACCCTTTACCTCTTACCGGTCTCCCGGCGCACCCTAACCTGAGCGATTCGTAATAATCCAGACAGTTCAGAGCGCCATAAAATGCAATAATCCGATAGCGATAGCTGAAACGATCCGAAATCATTACCTGAGATATTGAGAAATGCCGGTTTTCAGCA
>CAINOC010000032.1 GCA_903851385.1 uncultured Chlorobiaceae bacterium
AAGGCATCTTGATTATCTTTCAATGCGCGTTTCATAGTTCCTCCGGATTGAGTTCAAAGAGTTAGTACCTCAATAATTTAATTCCGGAGGGGCTTTATTTATACCCCCGTTTTTAACATACGACCTCAGCACTCAGCACTCAGCACTCAGCACTCAGCACTCAGCACTCAGCACTCAGCACTCAGCACTCAGCACTCAGTACTTAAAAAACTCAGCACTTCCAACTATAATAACAACTATGAATACAAAATCCTTCAAAGCCTACGACATCCGCGGCCGTATCCCTGACGAATTGAATGAAGATATCGCCTATCGAATCGGCAGGGCATACGCACAGCTTCTAAAGCCCCAAAGGGTCGCTGTTGGAAGAGATATACGTCTTTCAAGTGATGGAATTTGTTCGGCTCTCACAAATGGCCTTATGAAAGGGGGGGCAGATGTCTTTGATATCGGACTGTGCGGTACGGAAGAGATATATTTTGCAACATTCAGCGAGGGTATGGACGGCGGTATTATGGTGACTGCCAGCCACAATCCCATGGATTACAATGGCATGAAACTGGTGCGTGACGGGGCTCGCCCGATCAGTGGTGACAGCGGACTGTTTGAAATTCGGGATGTGGCGGCATCAGGTGATTTTGCTGCGCCGTCACGTGAGGGATCACTTTTTCTTCTCGACTGCAAAGAAGCCTACGTGAAGCACCTGCTGGGCTATATTGATCGATCATCCCTGAAGCCCTTCAAGGTGGTTGTCAATGCCGGAAATGGCTGTGCCGGTCCAATCATCGACCTCTTGGAACACCATCTTCCATTTGAATTTGTGAAAATCAACCATGATCCTGACGGAACCTTTCCTCATGGTATTCCAAACCCCCTCCTTCCGGAAAATAGAGCTGCAACAGCTCAGGCGGTTTTGGATTCTGGTGCAGATGTAGGAATTGCCTGGGATGGTGATTTTGACCGGTGCTTTTTCTTTGATGAAAAGGGGAGTTTTGTTGAAGGCTATTACATCGTTGGTCTGCTGGCTCAGGCATTGCTCGCCACGCACGTTGGTGGAAAAATTATTCACGACCCACGTCTCACCTGGAACACCATCGATATGGTTACTGCAATCGGAGGAACTGCTGTGATGAGCAAAACCGGTCACGCCTTCATTAAAGAGCGGATGCGCCAGGAAGATGCTCTCTATGGCGGAGAGATGAGCGCGCACCATTATTTTCGTGATTTCGCCTACTGCGATAGCGGTATGATTCCCTGGTTGCTTGTGCTTGAAATAATGTCAACCAGTGGCAAACCCTTGTCAGAATTGCTCAATGAGCGTATAAAAAAATTCCCTGTAAGTGGAGAGATTAACCGGACTGTCAGCAATGCAAAAGAAGTTATGAAGGCAATTGAATCGAAATACCGACCGAATGCAACAATGGTTGACTATACAGATGGTCTTTCCCTCGAATACCCCGACTGGCGCTTCAATCTCCGCATGTCAAATACAGAACCCCTCCTCCGTCTGAACGTAGAATCAAGAGCAAACAAAGAGCTAATGCACCAAAAAACAACCGAAATCCTCAACGACATCCACCAACTCAACCCCTAACCCCCAACCCTTTCTTATCTTCGCCCAGCACTCAGCACTGAATTCGTCATGTAAACAATTTGCGTAATCATCGATCATATGCTACATTTGTAGTAAATTTACTTGGAGAGAAATTATGGGCATGCCAGTACGCATAGATGACATTTTATATGGCCAGGCAAGAGCTCAGGCGAAGGCTGAGCATAGAACCATTGCAGGTCAAATTGAATTTTGGGCGTTGATTGGAAGAGCAGCGCTGGATAATCCAGATCTGCCGATAGATTTTGTTCGCGACTTGCTTATTGCTCGGGCTGAAGACAAATCTCAGGCAACAATGTTTGTGCCTGAAGGTAAACGCTCTCAATGAACAATGATATTCATGTTCAGCAAAGCACTCTGTTTAGGCGTGCTTATAAACGACTGCATCCAAACCAAAAGGCAGATGTTGATGATGCCATTGCCGAAATTGTAAAAGATCCTGCCATCGGAGAGCCCAAAAAAGGTGATCTTGCAGGTGTTTTTGTGTATAAATTTAACTGCAATGGTCAACTCACCCTCTTAGCATACGAATATGATGAGGCTACCCGCATGCTGCTTCTTCTAGGATCACACGAAAACTTTTACCGCACCCTAAAACGCTAAAGCAATCAAACTGCCGACTGCCGACTGATTTCCCTCAGCCCTCAGCCCTCAGCCCTCAGCACTCAGCACTTGATTCTTCAACTGCCCACTAATTATAAAGGTACCTATCGATCATCTTCTCAATATCATCCGGTAATATGGGCAATGATTTGCCGTACTCTTTCGATGTCCTGTATGCCACTAATTCGGCAAAGAGTTCCTCATCATTCGTGCCTGCATAACTGCTGATACTTTTCGTGTCGATATGTTTTCTTACAGTTTTCCACTCCTTTGATCCTCTCGCGTCATTTGAATGGTCTATAGCATGACCTATCTCATGGCGTAAGCAGTAATCGAGAAACTTCAAGTCGGGAGTGTTTGGAAGCCTTATCTCGGTGAAGTAGCCGTTATTAGTTATATATTCTCCTCTGTTCGAATTGCAGATGACGATTTTCCTGAGATACGGATGATGGAAAGTAAAGCTCTTGCTATCTTGAAGAATGAAATCAAGAACCTTGTATGCCTCCATTTCAGGCACATCATTTGTTGTAATGAATGAGCAATTCAAGCTTTCCTTAACCTCTTCTTCCAGTGAACTCAGTGATTGTGCTTCTTGTGCCAATACGTTGATTGTGAGCAACATACCTAGTGCTGCCATGACTAACTTTCCTGATAACCTTATAAGAGAGATAATGTTGTTCATCACACATGGTATCTTGGTTCAGTAATGGTTTGCCGTGGATATAAAGTTATAATGTAAAATGTACGTATTAATATTTTATAATAAGAGTATTTAAAGGTCAGTATGAAACAAATATTCATTTTTGTTTGTTGCTTTACGCTCTTTACCGGAACTGCACATGCTGAAGTTGCTGATAAACAGCCCTCAACCCTCAGCCCTCAACCCTCAGCACTCAGCCCTCAACCCTCAACCCTCAGCACTCAGCACCCAGCACTCAGCACTCAGCCCTCAACCCTCAGCCCTCAACCCTCAGCACTCAGTACCCAGCACTCAGCCCTCAACCCTCAGCACTCAGCACTCAGCACTCAGAATATTCAGGATGCTGCCTTTAAGGGTAATGCTCAGGCTCAAAACGATCTTGGAGGTCTGTTTGAAAAGGGGATTGGGCAGCGAAAGGATTTTGTGGAGGCAGTAAAGTGGTATCGCCTTGCTGCCGAACAGGGGCTCGCAACTGCTCAGTATAATTTAGGGGTATCGTATGAACAAGGGCAGGGAGTTAAGAGAGACTATACTGAAGCGGTAAAATGGTATCGGCTTGCTGCTCTTGGTGGAGACGCCTTTGCTCAGTGCAATCTTGGTACCATGTACACGAATGGTCAAGGTGTCTCGGTGAATCATGCTGAAGCGCTCAAATGGTTTCGACTGGCAGCTGACCAGCATGATGCAGAAGCACAGTTCAATCTTGGGGTCATCTATGAAAACGCCCAGGGTGTCAATCAGGATTATGCAACGGCTTTAAAGTGGTACCGCCTTTCAGCTGCCCGGGGAAATCCGGCAGCCCAGTGCAATCTTGGATGGATGTATGAAAACGGTCGAGGAGTCACTCTTGACTATGCTGAAGCAATAAAGTGGTACCAACGTTCAGCCGCCCAAGGCGACACCCACGCCCTGTATAATCTAGGCTCCATCCACGAAAAAATAGGTAAACGAAATATTGATAAATAACCCCCCACTCACCGCCCCCGCTAACTGATCTTTCTTCCCCAACTCAGCACTCAGCACTTCGCACTTCGACAGCCTTCTCCTTCTTATTGAAATCTTGCCCTGAGAGAACTTGGTATCGTATATTATTCTTTGTAATATATCCTTACTTCATTACCATTTTAAGATAATGCCATGCTTGCTAAAATCACAAGTAAAAATCAATTGACCTTACCAAAATCTATTATAACTTCAATTGCTAAGACAGATTACTTTGACGTAGAAGTTGAGAATGGTCGTATTATGCTTACGCCTGTTCGTATTCAGCATGCTGATGCAGTCCGTGCCAAATTAGAAGCTTTGGGTATTAATGATCATGATGTCCAGGAAGCTATACAGTGGGCAAGAAAAAGTAAGGTATGAGCTATCGTATAGTGCTTGATACTAACTGCATTATCTCTGCACTGATATTTTCAAGGGAGAAAATGTCATGGCTGCGCCATAGCTGGCAATCGGGGGCTATCATTCCATTAGTCAACAAAGAAACGGTAACCGAACTATTGAAAGTATTGACCTATCCGAAATTCAAACTTACCAAAGCAGAGCAATCATTATTACTTGCCGATTTTTTACCATACGCCGAAACCGTCACATCGCTTGAGGTCCCGCTCAACTTACCTGTTATTAGAGATAAAGCCGATCAAATATTTTTAACCTTGGCCGTAGTAGCCAAAGCAGATGCATTAGTAACTGGCGATAACGACCTGCTTGTTATCAAGGATATCTTCAAGACACTCCCAATTATGTTGCTCAGCGAATTTGAGCAATGGCTGCTCTCAGCCCCCAGTACTAACTAAACCCAACCCCACTGCCAACTGATTTCCCATGGTATTTTCATGAACAATTGTTATTTTCGTAAGTAATTGTATTTTAGCCTTTAACTGATTGGTTTTTCGGTATATTCCAATTCTTGCCTAAGTTATTTAGCACAATTCGCTTTCTGATAATCTGATTCTTACAAAACGGAGGTAAAATGCAAAGCAATCAGACCTTTGCCGATGTATTCAAGGCCGGGGGAGTAAGCCGCAGGGATTTTCTGAAGTTCTGCTCTCTTACCTCTGTCTATCTCGGCCTCTCTCCCTCTATGGTGCCAAGCGTTGTTGCTGCCATGGAAAAAAAACCAAGAACTCCGGTCATCTGGCTTCATGGTCAGGAGTGTACCTGCTGTTCTGAATCGTTTATCCGCTCTTCCCACCCCACCATTGAGGATATTGTCTTTAACCTGATCTCCCTTGATTACGATGACGTACTGAGTGCAGCTGCAGGCCATCAGCTTGAGGATGTCCGTCGCAAAACCATGAAAGACTACAAGGGTAAATACATTCTTGCTGTAGAAGGCAATGCCTCCACAAAAGACGATGGTGTTTATTGTATGGTCGGTGGCGATTCATTCCTCAACACCTTGAAAGAAACAGCTGCCGATGCTGCTGCAGTTATTGCCTGGGGTGCCTGTGCATCATTCGGCTGTGTGCAGAATGCCCATCCGAATCCATCCGGTGCTGTTCCCATCTCCGATGTTATCAAAGACAAGCCAATCGTCAAAGTGCCGGGTTGTCCCCCTATTTCCGAGGTTATGACCGGTGTTGTTACTCACTTCCATACATTCGGCACCCTTCCCGAACTTGACCGCTTCGGTCGTCCAAAAGCATTCTACAACACAAGGATTCACGACAAATGTTACCGCCGTGCATTTTTTGAGGCAGGCCAGTTTGTCCGAAGCTTTGATGATGACGCCACCAGAAAAGGGTGGTGCCTCTACAAAATGGGATGCAAAGGCCCGACTACCTATAACTCCTGCTCAAAGATACAGTGGAACGGCGGAACCAGCTTCCCGATCGGTTCCGGTCACCCTTGTATCGGCTGTTCTGAGCCGAACTTCTGGGATAAGGGGCCATTCTACACCAGACTTGCCGAAGTTCCATTCCTCGGCAGTGACAGTAATGCCGACAAGATCGGAGTAATTGCCGTTGGTGCCGCAGCCGCAGGTGCAGCCGCGCATGCAGCAGTTACTGCGGTAAAAAAGGCAAAATCAGGCAGTGAAGATAACGACAAAGCTTAACCCAGGAGTAGCTCATGGCCAAAAAAATAGTTGTTGATCCAATTCCCCGTATAGAGGGGCATCTTAGAATAGAAGCAAAGCTGAACGATAGTAATGTCATTGAAGAAGCCTACAGCAGCGGTACGATGTGGCGCGGTATTGAGGTCATCCTCAAAGGCCGCGACCCGAGAGATGCATGGGCATTTGCCGAGCGTATCTGCGGTGTCTGCACCACGGTGCATGCTCTAGCCTCGGTACGCTGTGTTGAGGATGCTCTTGGCATTGATGTTCCTCTCAATGCCCGTATCATCAGAAACCTGATGAATGCGACCCAGGTAACTCAGGATCACCTTGTCCACTTTTATCATCTTCATGCGCTCGACTGGGTAGATGTTGTCAGCGCCCTGAAAGCCGATCCGAAACAGGCATCTGTCATAGCGCAGAGCATCTCCCCATGGCCGAAATCATCGCCTGGGTACTTCAAGGATCTGCAGCAGCGCCTTGTAGGATTTGTCGAAAGCGGTCAGCTCGGCATTTTCTCCAACGGTTACTGGGGTCATGCAGCCTACAAGCTGCCGCCTGAAGTAAACCTTATTGCTGTAGCCCACTATCTTGAAGCCCTCGATTTCCAGAAAGAGATTGTAAAGATCCACACTATTTTCGGAGGCAAGAACCCCCATCCAAACTATCTGGTTGGCGGAATGGCCTGTGCTATCGATCCAAACAAAGATACGGCCATCAATATCGAGCGCCTCTCGATGATTAAAAAAATCATTGACGATACCACCACCTTTATCGACCAGGTCTACATTCCCGACCTTATCGCCATAGCAGGCTACTACAAGGGATGGCTCTACGGCGGCGGACTTGGCAACTATCTCAGTTACGGAGATTTTCCTGAAACCTCGCTTGCCGACTTCAAAACACTGCTCTGGCCGCGAGGCGCTATTCTCAACAAAGATCTCAAGACCGTTATCGATGTCGATCCGAGGGATGCTTCCCAGGTTACTGAAGAGGTCAGCCACAGCTGGTACACCTACGCAAATGGAGACAGTAAAGGGCTTCATCCATGGAAGGGAGAGACTACTCCGAAATATACCGGTCCAAAGCCTCCGTTTGAGCATCTTGACACCGACAAAAAATACAGCTGGCTCAAGACACCGCGCTGGAAAAATCATCCAATGGAGGTCGGCCCGCTTGCCCGCGTGCTGGTTGCCTATGCCAAGGGCGATCCAATGATCAAGGATACTGTTGGTCTGGTGCTTTCAAAGCTTGAGGTTGGTCCCGAGGCGCTCTTCTCAACGCTTGGCCGTACTGCCGCAAGAGGAATTGAGTGCAAGCAGACCGCCGGTTTCATGCGCCACTACTACGACCAGCTTGTTGCCAATATCAAAACCGGTGATTACCGTACCTTCAACAGCGATCGCTGGGATCCGTCCACCTGGCCTGCAGAGTGCAAAGGATTCGGTTATACCGAAGCCCCACGTGGCTCTCTCGGTCACTGGATTGAAATCAAGGATCAGAAGATCAAGGAGTACCAGATTGTTGTGCCTTCAACTTGGAATGCCTCCCCTCGGGATGCGAATGGCAATTCAGGAGCCTACGAATCCGCACTCAAGGGTACACCGATGATCAATCCGGAACAGCCGCTTGAGATTCTCAGAACGGTGCACTCTTTCGATCCGTGCCTGGCCTGTGCCTCTCATCTCTTCGATATGAACGGTAACGAGATAACATCGGTTAAAATCGTTTAAAAGGAGTCTGTCATGGGGAGAATAATTGAAGAAATCTACGTATGGAGGCTGCCTGTCAGGCTGTATCACTGGATTAACGCCTTGTGCACAGTCGCTCTCTTTATAACAGGCCTCTATATTGCATTTCCCTTGTTTAATCCGCCTCTTGGTGAAGCGGTCTTCTACAGGGGAATGTCCTGGTGGAGGTTTATCCATTTTGCCTTTGCGTTTATTTTTATTGCCAACTTCCTTTTCCGTATGTACTGGGCGTTGTTCGGTGGCGATAAATATGCCCGATTCGGTGGTTTCAGGCCATGGTCGCCTTCGTGGTGGGGCAAGCCTTTCCTCGAACAGGTTAAATCCTACCTCTTCCTGCGTTCAGACGAGCCGAACTATGTAGGCCATAACCCTGTTGCAGCACTCGCGCACTTTCTGTTCATATTCTGCGGGTCGAGCTTCATGATCTTTTCCGGGCTTGCCATGTACGGTGAAAACAATCCTGGCGGATTCAATTCAGTCTGGTTCGGGTGGATGATTCCGCTCATGGGAGGCAGCTACACTCTGCATTGGGCGCATCATCTTATGGCCTGGATTTTCCCGATCTACCTCATCATGCATCTTTACGCTGTCTTCCGTCACGATGTGGTCGATCGTACCAGTGTCACCTCTTCGATTGTTACAGGTTACAAGCACAAGGTCGAAGAAGAGCCTGCCTGATCTTTTACGTTGCGCCTCCCGGTCTTTATCCGGGACAACAAGGCCCATTGCAGGGGGGAGTTTCTCCCGCAATGGGCTTTTTCTTTTGTTTCAATTAATCAACATGTTCAAGTGAAGTATAATCGTATCAATATCCTGGGGCTGGGCAATGTTCTCTTCGGCGACGAGGGATTCGGCGTATCAGCACTCAACTCTCTGGAGGAAACATCCACATTCCCCGACACCGTTCACTTCATTGACGGAGGAACCCAGGGAATCTACCTGCTCGACTTCATCGAATCAGCCGATGCAGTCATAGTTTTTGACGCACTCATACCGCTCGACTACGACCGTCGAGTCTATGTCTACCGCAACGATGAACTTCCCGACTTTATCCATCGCAAAATGTCCTCCCATCAGATGGGCTTCAGCGAAATGCTCGGCATAGCCAAACTCCACGGCAAAATGCCAAAGCAGATAGTCATGATCGGTGCGCCCCCAAAAGATCTCGAACTGAACATCGGCTTAAGCCCCGAACTCTCCCTTCTCCTCCCCGAAGCATTAGAACAGGCCAAAGCAATCATCGAAGGTTGGCTAACCGATTAGAATTAGTCAGCAGTGAGCAGTGGGCAAGTCGGCAGTCTGCAGTGGGCAAGTGAGCAGTTTGGTAGTTGGCAGCAAAAGCGGAATGACAACGACCAGTCATTCCGCCCTTACTCTCACCCCTCACTCCTCCCTGTTTCGTAAATGGTATAAGTCCTATTCCCCAACTCAGCACTCGTCCCTCAGCACTCGTCCCTCAGCACTCAGAACTCAGCACTCAGAACTCAGCACTCAGAACTCAGCACTTTCTTTCAAGGTTTAATCAGCCTCAAAAACTCCCCCCTCGTCGATTGCGAGCTGATAAATTGTCCCGACATCGCCGACGTTGTCGTCACGGAGTTAAGCTTTTCAACACCACGCATCACCATACACATATGCCGCGCCTCAATCACCACTCCCACGCCTTTCGGTTTCAGAACATTCTGTATGGCATCCCTGATCTGCTGCGTAAGCCGTTCCTGAACCTGCAGGCGCCGGGCAAATACCTCAACAACCCGGGCAAGTTTTGAAAGCCCTACAATTTTCCCATCAGGAATATATGCCACATGCGCCTTGCCGAAAAAAGGAAGCATGTGATGCTCGCACATCGAAAAGATGTCAATATCCTTTACCAGCACCATTTCGTCATAGCTCTCGGTAAAGAGTGCATTTTTCAGCAGTTCTTCAGGATCCTGCAGGTACCCTTTTGTGAGAAACCGAAGCGACTTGGCCACCCGTTCAGGAGTTTTCAGCAGCCCTTCCCGCCCCGTATCCTCACCAATCCCTTCAAGCATAACCGATACCGCATCCCGCATCCCGTCGACAATCAGAGGGTCATTATCCGGTATATCTATAAGGCAATCATCATCATCACAGCAGCTGCCCAGACCCGAAGGTAATAAGCTATTCTCCGAGATAGCGGACGGAATTTTTTCCTGTTTCATGTATTTTGACTTCATGGAGAGCAAGCTCCCGGTTATTTATGTTACGCAGTCGTTGTTCTAGTATATCCCATATCAGCACACAGAGCACCTCCGTTGTGGGTACGCACTCCTGCAGTTCCCCTACGTCATGATTCAGATGCTTGTGGTCGAATCGGTTGATTATCTCCTCTTCAAGAATAGCTTTAAGCTCTTTAAGGTCAAACAGAAAACCTGTGTTCCTGTCAACTATACCCGAAAGCGTAATCTCAAGCAGATAATTATGTCCGTGTCCATGTTTATTGCTGCACTTCCCGTAAATTGCAGTGTTTTCACTGTCCGGCCACTCTGGATTGAAAAGACGATGAGCGGCGTTGAACTCTATTTTCCTTGAAACGTAGACTCTCCTTGGTCTCACTAAAAGGTCATTCATAAAGAGTGTTTAAATCTGTTTTCGCGGGCCCTCTCTTCACAACTACCGGCATGCACACTCAGTCAACCAGTTACCGTGTGCCGTAATGTACCCTTTTCCATTTTTATTATTCATTTCGTTCAACTAACCGGTCCAGTTGTTTATAAGTTTCATCATCAAGCACAATTACCGATGCTGATTCCTCCACCAAAATCCTTATAATTCCTCATGACTGACTGCTTTTGGGCATTGTTTCAATAATCATATTTTCTCAATACTTCATGCACACAACGGTTACATTTTACAAAAAACTGCCACTTGCCGGCACAAACGACCATGGGTTCACAACCCTTTTCGATGCCTCTTCCGAGCTTTTAGGGCCGGGAGGTTCGGCTGCCTCACCGATGGACATTGTGCTTGAATCCCTTGGAGCCTGCTCCATGATGGATATCATCAGCATCCTGAAAAAAATGAGAAAAGAGCTGGTTACCCTCGAGGCCGGCCTCGAAGCCCGGAGGGCTGAAGAACACCCGAAGGTTTTTACCGCAATTCATATACAGTACCGCCTGAGCAGTCCGGATTGCAACCCTGTCGATCTTGAAAAAGCAGTTCGCCTTTCTATGGAAACCTACTGCAGCGTTGCCGCCATGATCAGGGCATCGGGATGTGTTATAACCTGGTCAACAGAACTTGTGCCTTAGGCCTTGCGCTCCAGCTTTTTCATGAATAATCCCAGCGCTATTCCAATAACGAGCAGGAGCACATAAATCATCAGGTGTCCTATCACTTCAAAATCCTGGATGATTCCCTTAATCTGGCTGTGAAAAAAATATCCAGCAAGCAGATAAAGAGAGGCGTAGAGAGCAACCGCCAGGAGGTCAAAAAGAATGAATACTCTCCAAGGCGTGCGGACTGACCCGGCAACAATCGGTGCAAAAAAACGGATGCTTGGCACAAAGGTCATAATGAGCATTGTAAGGCCTGCATGTGTACGCATTTTTTCGGAATACCGCTCAAGTAAAGGGGTTGCTTTTTTGGTTGTCAATTTTGCAATCAAACGGTTTCCCCCCATGCTGAGCCAGAAGGTCACATTGTCGCCAGCCACAAAGGCCGCAATGGCGACAAGGATGGCCAAAGAGGGATCAAGAGTGCCGAAATAGACTGTGTAGCCGACCATGATAAGAATGATCTCTTCCGGCAGGGGAATCAATACATCCAGAAGCGCCAGCATAAGAAAAATGCCGAAATAAGAGAGATGCTGAAGATAAGGCATGATCTCTGTAGGCATAATCCTCTGTTTTGTGCAGTAATGAGTGCTGGTTACTTTTGCAGTGCGCGGATTTTATCGATAACCTCTTTATAGGGGTTTTCAGCAAGATCAGTTCCATATTCCGGAAGGGTCACATGCTTTGCAACTATTTCCAGAATGTGCCGATTAAGGTGCTGCGCGATTTCAAGCATACGCGATTGATGGTGCTCAAGTTCGTAATGAATAAACTTTTCAACGTGATTCTTTTTCATTTTCTCAAGTATACACGCCATCATATCAGCTTCAATATGTCTTGAAACCTCGCTGAAGTATTCCAGCGGGAGGTCATTGGCATATCCTGTAGCCTGGTCAACACCCATTTTCCGGCAAACCCCTGCGGCAATCTGCGGGCGGATATACTCCACCATCAGCGGAATCACCATAAAATGAGGGATATACTTGACAATCATGCTGATGGCACTGTAGAGATCTTCAAACCCTTCAGTCTTATGGCTTACCAGAGTGCTTGCCCATGAAGCTACCTGTTGCTGCTGGAGGGCAGGAAGCTGGTGCAGTACATCAGGAACGGGGATATTGGTCCATGCCAGCAACTGCTCCAGGTCATGTATTTGAGTTTCACTCATGCGAATTATTTCTGCAGGGTTTTATGTAAATCTAAGGTTCAGGATAATCGATCCGTAGTTTATCAAAAAAATAGTGAACATAAAACCATCAGCAATATAAAATCCGTATTTTTCAAGGCTTGGTACTAAAGTTAGATCCTTAATCGAAGATTGAGCTCAAAAAATGAACAAAACCACCGCACTTTCACACCTGAAATCCATTCCAGAGCCCCTTCTTATTGATGGAGGATACACCAGGATTGGTCATACGTTTTTTATCGCCACACCAGCAGGCCTCATCACAATAGATTTCCGGGTATACGATCCAATCATCGGTCCTATCGAGTACAATGAAGCCGAGTACAATGAAATATCAGAAATAGCCATGGAGAGCGGTACCATCGCCGACAACAGCGATCTTGCCCCCGACGAACAACTCTTTCTCTTTAACAAAGCCGAGCCCGGTGTGCAATACTGGGCCTTCCAACCCTTCGTCAATGCACCACTCGAAGCCTACACCTTCTCCCGAGATAAAGCGGTAATAGAGCAGAATCTTCTCAATGAATTTATCAACAGCGACATAAAATCCTGGGATGTCATGCCTGAAGCCTCATTGATAAAGTGGTACAAACAGCTTGTCTAAATATAAGTCCCATAGGCCCTATAGGTCTTATGGGGCCTATGCCTCCATCAAAAAAGCGAAGGCCAAACACCGAGTGCCTGACCTTCGCTTTTTTTTTGGCTTAACAGAAATCTAGCCCTAAATCTCTGGGTTCAATTAATTGAACTTTCCTTTTGAAATCAGGTAACAGCATCTGTTATCGTTGATGCTGTCGATAATAAAGACCTTAAAGGTGTCAGGCAGTTTTACCGATATTGATTTCTGGTCACGCATTATGTAAACCGGTCTTCCAAAGTCATCTTGCTGAGGTGGAATTTGTAATTCCTGGCGGGTGACATAGGTACCATGCTTCGTATGTACAACATCTTTTTTGACTGCATACCCTGGAGCAGGTTCACTGTAATAATTGCCTTTTGAGCGAAAAAGCATATTTCCTGCTTCATCCGTTATAAGGTAAGTCCAGTTTGGTCCGTTAGCCATTCTCCATTCATTGCCCAGCAGTTCAAGTTGGAGCACGCCGCCCTTTGGAACCGATGCAAGTAATTCGGCCTCTTTTCTGTGAGAGAGCCTCTCATTTCTCGCCTCATCCTGAGCATCAGAGTAACATTGATCATAAGAGATATACTTGAAGCTTTTAACCCTTGCATGATCTTCAAGAGTTTCCACTTTGTATTCAAAAGGATCACTTTGCCCCATCGCCACACGAGCTCCTATTACCATTAGAAGCGCAATAAAGAGTACTTTGATTTTCATCGTTCAAGTTGTTTTAGATTTATAAAACCTCGGGGGGGGTAAAGTACATAATGCTATGAAATTTTACTATAGCAACTTACAGCTAAATCAAACGCAGTCGTCACCCTCCGTAGGTTGGGGTGATTCCTCAACCCCAACAAAACAAAAGTTTTCCCGAGAGAATAGAATAAAGTGGGCAATAGGCTGGACTCAGCACCCAGCACTATCTTTCCTATTGTATAAAGTTTCACTCTTACCCCGTGGAGTAGTATATTGCATCGCTGAACCAGAGTGAACGGAATCCACCCCGTATACCGAAGATGCATTGAATAAAAAAGGGGGCGTGTGTATAGTCAGCAGAAGATCGCCCGGATTTTTGCCGGGTTTTTTGTTGTTTTTTTATTTGTTTAACATCGGAATATCCAGGTCGATAAAGCTTTTATATAAAATCAGAGAGGATAAGGAAGAGGGAAAAGTATGATACTGTTGACAGTAGAAGGATTAGAGAAAAAATATGGTCTGAAGCACTTGTTCGAAGATGTTTCGTTCGGAATAGATGACCGCGACAAGATTGGTATTATCGGCGCCAACGGTAGCGGAAAGAGTACGCTTTTAAAAATCCTTGCAGGGGTTGAGACTCCTGACAAGGGCAAAGTGATGGTGGCAAACCAGAGAACCATTGCCTATCTGCCGCAGGATTCACCATTCGATCCGGAGGATACGGTACTTCAGGCTATTCTGAAGTCAAGCGGCAAGGTCATGGATCTTATCTATGAATATGAGGTGGTCTGCAAGGAGCTTGAAACCAAACATACCGAGGATCTGATTGACCGTATGAGCCATCTTGCGCATGAACTTGATGTCTGCGGCGCATGGGAGCTTGAGTCAAACGCCAAAACAGTGCTCGGCAAGCTCGGCCTCTACGATCTTACAGCAAAAATGGGTACACTTTCCGGCGGTCAGCGCAAGCGGGTTGCCCTCGCTCATGCGCTTGTTGTGCCGAGTGACGGGCTTATTCTCGATGAACCGACCAACCATCTTGATGCCGACAGTGTTGAATGGCTTGAAAACTATATCAGGCGCTATCAGGGTGCAGTGATTCTGATCACCCACGACCGTTACTTCCTTGACCGAGTTGCTACACGGATGATAGAGATGGATGGCCGCACAGCCCTCACCTACACCGGGGGATATTCGAGCTATCTGGTGCAGAAAGCCGAACAGGAAGAGCAGGCTATAAGGGATGACCGTAAGCGCTCTGCCCTTGTGCGTCAGGAACTCGACTGGATGAGGGGCGGGTGCAAGGCGCGAACCACCAAACAGAAAGCCCGAATGATGCGGGCCGAAACGCTTGTCTACGCTCCTAAAAAGGAGAAGGCGAAAGAGCTTGAAATCGGCTTCGGTGCAGGCCGATTGGGCGATAAAATCATGGAGTTTCACAAGGTTTCGAAATCCTACGGTGAACATGTGCTGCTTCACGACTTTGAATATCATCTGCAGAAGGGAGACCGTATTGGTATTATAGGGCCGAACGGTTCAGGCAAAACAACCCTTTTCGATATGATTACAGGGCGAATCCAGCCCGACAGCGGCCATGTCGAACTTGGCAAAACAGTTAAAATCGGCTACTACGATCAGCAGAGCCGGGGACTTGACGACTCCAAAAGGGTTATCGAATATATTCAGGAACATGCCGAGCAGATCAAGACCAAGGATGGCATGGTCTTTTCAGCCTCCAAGATGCTTGAGCGCTTCCTTTTTGCTCCGTCGACACAGTACAGCTACATACGCACCCTTTCGGGCGGAGAGCGTCGCAGACTCTATCTCTTGAAGCAGCTTATTGATTCGCCGAATGTGCTTCTTCTTGATGAACCGACCAACGATCTTGATATTCCTACACTCAGGGTGCTCGAAGACTATCTCGACACCTATCCGGGCTGTCTTATCGTCGTCAGTCACGACCGGTATTTTCTTGACCGGACCGTTGAGTACATTTTCGCCTTTGAAGCTGATGGCGTTATCCGCCGTTACCCCGGCAACTATACTGTCTATCTTGAGCTGAAAGCTTCTGAAAAAGCCGAGAACGAAAAGAAACCGGTAAAAAAAGCTTTGGAGACACCAAAACCGGCGGTGACTCCTCAAGCAAAGTCCGGTAGTCTGAACAGTAAAGAGAAGCGTGAACTCGAGTCTCTTGAGCGCACCATTCAGGAAACTGAAAATCGTCAGTCGGAAATTGCAGGACGTCTTGCAACGGCTGGAAGTGATTTTGAGCTCCAGCAGAAGTTAGGCACAGAGCTTCAGGGTCTTCAGCAGCAGCTCGATAAACAGATGGCCCGATGGAGTGAACTTGCCGAGCAGGCATAGGCGGTCTGAGTCTCGATAGTAATAACAAGCCTCTGGCAATGGAGTATACTGCAGCAGTTATCACTGAACGTCTCGAAGCTTTGGCCAGTCCTGAAGCTGCACAGTTTGCTCAACGGTTTTTCAAGACAGGAGCAGGGGAGTACGGCGCAGGTGACCTTTTTCGGGGTATTCGCGTTCCCGTCCTGCGCAAGCTCTCTCTAACGCTCAATGCTACGCCCCTGCCGGAGGTTATCCAGCTTCTCTCATCCGCCTGGCACGAAGACCGTCTCCTTGCTCTCCTGATCCTGATTCGCCGCTTTCAAAGGGGCAAAGAAGTCGATCAGGAGGGCATATACAACCTCTACCTTGCCCATACTCACCATATCAATAACTGGGATCTGGTTGATATTTCAGCTCCTCATATTGTCGGCAGTTTTCTTCATCACCGTGATCGGGCGCCGCTCTACACGCTTGTCAATTCCTGCAGCCTATGGGAACGCCGGATAGCCATAACCTCCACCATTCATTTCATCCGTCAGCGGGATTTCACTGTCACCTTATCTTTATCGGAGATGCTTTTTCACGATAAGGAGGAGCTGCTGCACAAGGCAACGGGCTGGATGCTGAGGGAGGTAGGTAAACGTGACAGGGATGTGTTGGAAATTTTTTTAAAGAATCACTCCCGCTCCATGCCTAGAGTCATGCTTCGATACTCTATTGAGCACTTCCCCGAAGAGAGACGCCAGCACTACCTTAAAGGTCATTTTACCTGAAACTCGGGATGACCCGTCTGCCATAGTCCAAAGCTCAGGACGTCTGCAAGGGTTTCAAACTCCTTGGTTTTGCTGTTTCCCATCCCGTGCCCTGCTTTATCGTCAGCAAAAAAGAGTACAGGTTTGCCCGACGAAGTGGCCTGCTGAAGCCTGGCTGCAAATTTAGCCGGTTGCCAGGCAATAACTCTCGGGTCGTTAAGTCCTGTGGTGACAAGTGTTGCCGGGTAGGCTACGTGATCCCTGATATTGAGGTAAGGGTCCATGGCAATGAGCGCCTTGCACTCGTTCTCGTTTTTAACTGTTCCGAACTCAGGCACGTTCACCGGCCCATTGGGACTCTCTTCTCCGCGCAGCGGGTTCAGTGCGCCCACCTGGGGAATCACAGCGGCAAAAAGGTCTGGCCGTTCAGCCAGGGCCATTCCTACAAGAATTCCTCCTGCGCTTGCTCCATTGATAGCGATCCTGCCGGGCCCGGTATATCCCTTTTTCTCAAGATATTCTGCGCAGCTGATAAGATCTTTCCAGGTATTCGGTTTTGTGGCTTTCATTCCTTCGGTGTGCCAGGCATCGCCGCACTCTCCGCCTCCTCTTACATGAGCAATCGCCATAACCCCCCCCTTATCTGTCCAGAGCAGCATGCCGGGACTGAAAAACGGGGTGATCGATTTTCCGTATGCTCCGTATCCGTAGAGCAATGTGGGGTTTTGGCTGTTTTTCACCAACCCTTTTTTATACACAAGTGACAGTGGCACCAGAACACCGTCATGTGATGGAATCATCAGCTCTTCAACCACAAGGTCACGGTATTCCGGGTATTCGGCAGGGGAGGAGAGTGTCTCCTTGCTGAACGCGTTTTTCGCTGCATCAAATCGATACCGCCGATAGTCGTTACTCCATCCTGCTATAATCACCCAGAGATCAGAAAAGAGGAACCCTTTTGAAGAGAGGCCTATTGTCCCGGCTTTGAACGGCAGTTTCAGCTCTCTCTCTTTACCATCGCCACTGGCTTTTCGGAACAGCTTTGCTTCAACACCGTTCAGCGATTGCGTGTAATAGAGAGCATCTTTGGTAAGCGCGAAAGAGGTCAGCATTGCCTTGGGGTCTTCCGGAACAACTGTTTTTGCATTGCCGATGTCAGGGTTGCGGATCGAGGTTTTTACAACCTTGAAGCGGGATGCGTTTTTTGGCGTATAGAGGTAGAGCTCATCTTTGGTGGCGGCATAATCATGAATGTCGTCCTCGGGAGCAAAGAGTTTTTTCCAGCTTATTTTTTTCTCTGTCAACATGGCCACTGGTGCATAATACATGGTCAGCCGCGGGTCAACGTTTGAGACTACAGCAAAAAGGTATCCGCTCTTTCTGTCATAATCAACAGACGGTATATCTTCACTTCGGATGTGAAGCTCCGGATTTGTCGCCTTTGAAAAGATTTCACGGTCGGATGATGGATCACTGCCTATACGGTGCAGAAATGTTTTGCTGTCGTACTGCGGGTTCTGTCCAGGGTGTTCCAGAGGCTGCAGGCGGTTGTAGAGAAACCCGCTTCCGTCCTTGACCCATGACGGTGAGGCAAACCTGCACCGGTCGATTTTTTCCGGGTACAGTTTTTTTGATGCGACATCCATGATCAAGAGAACACTGTCTTCAGATCCGTTTGCCGATACTGAAAGAACAATTTTCGACCCGTTTTCAGTGGCGGAAACTCCGTTGATGACATACTCTTTCCCGCTGCTGGCAAAAAAAGCCCGGGCATCAAACAGAAGCGTCTCTTTACCCTTGAAGGTGTCTCGGAAATAGAGCTTGCCGGTTTCGTCCTTCGGTGTCTGTTTTAGATAGAAATAACGGTTGTTGTCCGTGATGGAGAGGTTGTATGCTTTCGAAGCTTTCCGCTTGTCGAAATCCTGCATTTTTTCAATGAGTGCACTTCGGCCGGGGATTCTCTGCAGGGTTGACTTTGCATAATCTGACTGCTCTTTGATCCACTTCTGTACATCGGCGTTTTCAAGATTCTCCAGAGAACGGAAGTTGTCTGTCACTTTAATTCCGAAATACTTTTCCACAACAGGGGATGAAGTCGGAAGAGAAAGTCGTGTTGGCTGGATATTCTGTTCTGCTCCTGCAGGTATGATCGGCGCAAGCAGAAAAAGGGCGCTTAAAAGAGCGATGGAGTGCTTTACAGTCATAATGCTAGGGTATAGGGATATAAATAAAGAAATGAATAATGAGGATACTCTTATCAATGAAAAAAAGCAAACCATGAAGAGGAATGAGCGGGTGGCGGCGCTTCAGAGAGAAGCCTGAGCCACAGCGGAACGGATTTTTCCCAGTGCGCTCAGCATATCCTCAGGCATCGGAGCCGTGAAGGAGAGAGGTTCCTGAGTTATTGGCTGATGAAATGAGAGTCTCTCTGCATGCAGAGCCTGACGCGGCAGCAGTTCAAGCAGGTTTTTGACAAAACTTTCGCTTCTGCTGAAAGGGAGGGTACGTATACTTGCCCCACCATAAGTTTCGTCACCAAGAATCTGATGGCCGAGGTGCTGCATGTGAGCCCTTATTTGATGGGTCCGCCCGGTGTGGAGTGTGAGAGAAAGCACCGAAAACCAGTAGAGATCTTCACTGACTGCATAGTCAGTAATTGCTGTTTTACCGTCCTTTCCTTCATAAGGGAAGTTCGCCATGACCTTGCGGTCTTTTTTTGATCGTCCGATATTTGTTGTTATGGTGCCTGCCGAAATAGCGGGAATACCCCATACAATGGCCTTGTATATTTTTACCACTTTGCGATCAGCAAACTGGCGGGCAAGGCGGTGGAGCGCCAAAGGATTTTTTGCAATAATGATGAGTCCTGAAGTGTTCTTGTCGAGCCGGTGAACAATACCAGGACGGAGTTCTGATTTGTCAAGCTCATCTCCATCTTTGCCGATATGATGAAGAATCGCGTTAGCCAGTGTGCCCGTCCAGTTGCCGAATGCCGGGTGCACCACCATGCCGGGTTTCTTGTTGATAACCATCAGATCCTCATCCTCATAAATAATATCTATCGGAATATCTTCCGCAGCGAGTTCAGGTGCAGGTGGACGCAGCAGGGTAAACTGTATCAGATCGCACGATTTGATGCGGTAATTGGATTTCACCACTTTTTCATTCACCAGCACACGACCCTCCTCAATAGCCTCCTGAACCTTGTTGCGCGTGGCATTTTCCACCTGCTGTGTCAGGTACTGGTCGATACGCATCGGGGTCTGCATCTTGCTTACCTGCAGGGTGATTTTTTTCGGTTCAAGAGCCTCTTCGTTCTCTTGCCCTGATTCGTTTTTTACCGGCTGATTTTGCATTTTATAAAACTTGAATACTCCGAACAATACATTTCCCCCATAAGTATAACAAAACCTTACCATATCTATGCATTCCATGCAACAGTTGTCTGCGGAGCCCGGTATTACCTTCGATCTTGCCGTTATCGGTTCAGGCCCAGGAGGCTATGAAGCTGCACTTCGGGCCGCCAAAGCAGGGATGAAGGTCTGCATAATCGAAAAAGCAGCATTGGGCGGAGTGTGCATCAACTGGGGTTGTATTCCAACAAAAGCCCTTTTGAGGAGCGCGGAGGTATTCGATCTCTGTAATAAAGCGGCATCCTTCGGTCTCAAGCTTCAGCCGGGGACTGTCGATCTTGCTGAAGCAGTTAAACGCAGTCGCAACGTTGTGCTGAAAATGTCCAAAGGAGTTGCTTTCATGCTTCGCCGTGCAGGTGTTGATGTCAGGCTGGGGGAGGCGGTTTTCAGTACACCGCACGATCTTGATATTTTTCGCGACGGTGAGCGTGTTGATGGTGTCAGTGCCCGTCATATCATTATAGCGTCCGGAGCGCATTCCAGATCGTTGCCGGGTCTTGAGCCCGACGGAAACCGTATTATAACCAGCAGGGAAGCTCTTGTCCTGAAGTCAGTTCCGGCCTCAATGATTGTCGTTGGTGGTGGAGCTATCGGCGTTGAAATGGCATGGTTTTACGCAATGGCCGGGAGTGCGGTGACTCTGGTGGAGTTGATGCCCCGGCTCCTCCCGCTCGAAGATGAAGAAATTGCCGAAGCCCTCAAACGCTCACTCCAGAAAGCAGGTATCACCGTTGCAACAGGCGCGAAACTCGAGCGTGTCACCGTAGAAGGGGATAAGGTAACCGCCCATCTAAATGACAACCCACTGCCCACTGTCCTCCCCCAGCCCCCAGCACTCAGCACTCAGCACTCAGAACTCAGCACTCAGCACTCAGAACTCAGCACTCAGCACTCAGAACTCAGCACTCAGCACTCAGAACTCAGCACTCAGCACTCAGAACTTCCCCTGCTAACTGCCGACTATCTTCTCGTCGCAGTCGGTGTAAGCGCCAACAGCAACGGCCTGGGTCTTGAAAATACTGGAGTAGAAACTTCACGGGGTTTTATTGTGACAGATAGTGCTTGCAGAACCTCAGTCGGCCATATTTTTGCTATTGGAGATGTCCGGGGAGGAATGATGCTTGCCCACAAGGCTTCGGCTGAAGCTGCTATTGCCGTTCAGACCATAGCAGGCATACCTTCTCATTCTCTGGATGACTCCATGATTCCTCGATGTGTCTATGCCGAACCCTCTGTCGCAAGCATCGGGCTCAGTGAAAAAGAGGCCGAAGAGCGCGGTTATAAGGTTAACGTCGGTCGTTCAATGTTTGCAGCCTCCGGCAAGGCGAATGCCTTTGGCAATCTTGAGGGGCTGGTAAAGCTGGTTTTTAGTGCTGCAGATGGTCGTTTGCTTGGCGCTCACGTTGTGGGACATGGTGCGGTTGAGTTGATCGGGGAGCTCACGCTGGCGCGACGGCTTTCTGTTACCGCCGAAATCCTTGCCGGTACCATACACGCACATCCTACCCTTTCGGAATCAATAAAAGAGGCGGCGGAAAATGCTCTGCAGGAGTGACGGATGAACCTGTTCAGCTTATGGTCTATCTCCTGATAAAAAAAACGTCTCAAACTCTTGCTCAGTTTAGGAAAAGCATTTTCTATTGTCTTTCTAAAAGCATAAATTCAATGTCTATTATTGAAAATCTTTAAAACAGTAAGCCTTTTTCGGTGAATGATTTTCCAGGGTTCACGGTGTGAAGGTATCAACTAAACGATCAATTATGAGTCAGACTGAAACAGCTGCAAAAAAAACTGCTGCAAAGAAAACAGGTGCGGTGAAGGTAAAGGCGGATGCAACGGTTACAACTGCTCCGGAAGCAACAAAAGCAGCAAAACCTGCTGCTAAAAAGAAGTCAGGTCTTGCTTTCCCGTTTACAGCAATTGTAGGTCAGGAGGAAATGAAGCTCAGTCTGATCCTCAATATCATTGATCCGAGGATTGGCGGTGTGCTGGTCATGGGCCACAGGGGTACAGGAAAAAGTACAACTGTCAGGGCGCTTGCCGAAGTGCTTCCTTTGATCGAAAGGGTAGAGGGTGATACCTATAACCGTACTCTTGAGCAGTATCTTGAAGCTGAAGATGGCAAAAAAGGAGCCAAGGCTCTTGACGCTGCTTCAATCAGGACTGAAAAAATTCCGGTTCCGGTTGTCGACCTTCCGCTCGGCGCTACCGAAGACCGTGTTTGCGGTACAATCGATATCGAACAGGCTCTCACCAGCGGTGTAAAAGCATTTGAACCTGGTCTTCTAGCCCAGGCAAACCGCGGGTTCCTCTATATTGACGAGGTTAACCTCCTCGACGACCATCTTGTTGACGTTCTGCTCGACGTTGCCGCAAGCGGTAAAAACGTTGTTGAACGCGAAGGTATCAGTATTCGCCACCCTGCACGTTTTGTGCTTGTCGGTTCCGGCAACCCCGAGGAAGGAGAGCTTCGCCCTCAGCTTCTCGACCGTTTCGGTCTGCATGCGCGTATCATCACTATTCTTGATATCGCAAAGAGAGTCGACATCGTCAAACGCCGCCGTGAGTTCGATGAAGATCCTGATGCCTTTATGAAAAAGTATAACCGCGAACAGCTGAAGCTTCAGAAAAAGATCCAGCAGGCAAAAGATCTCCTTCCCGAAGTTACCATGACCGATGCTGTCCTTACCGATATAGCCAGGCTCTGCATGAATCTCGGTATTGATGGTCACCGTGGTGAACTTACCATAACCCGAACTGCTTATGCACATGCCGCTTTCCTTGGAGAGACGGTTGTTACCATGAAGCATGTCAAAGAGATTGCAGGCCTCTGTCTTCGCCACCGTCTGCGCAAGGATCCCCTTGAAACACTCGATGCCGGGGAGAAAATTGACCGTGAACTCGCTAAAGTCCTCGGAGAGGCAGAAGCAGTATAATGATGATAGCCTTTACCGATATTGTTGGAATGGATCTGGCCAAGCAGGCACTCATGCTGCTGGCCGTTGATTCTGAACTTGGCGGAGTGGTTATTCCATCGGCCGTAGGGTCGGGAAAATCAACTATTGCCAGGGCCTTTGCCGATATTCTTCCCAAAGGCACCCCTTTTGTAGAACTGCCTCTTAATGTTACCGAAGATCGTCTGATCGGTGGTGTTGATCTTGAGGCAACGCTTGCCACCGGTATCCGTGTTGTCCAGCATGGTGTGCTCTCGAAGGCCAATGGAGGCGTTCTCTATGTCGACTCCATCAGTCTTCTCGACAGCTCCGCCGTGTCGCACATCATGGATGCTATTTCACGCGGCGAGGTTCTTGTCGAGCGTGAAGGTCTCAGTGAGGTGCATCCTGCAAAGTTCATGCTTGTGGGCACCTATGATCCAACTGATGGCGAGGTACGGATGGGCCTGCTTGACAGGATTGGCATTATTGTTCCCTTTACTGCTCAGAACGACTACAGGGCTCGCAAAAAAATTGTCAACATCGTACTCGGCAAGAGGGACGAAGAGGATACCAAAGATGAGCTGAACATGCTTGCCGGTCTTATCCAGGCTGCCCGTGAGCAGTTGCCGCACGTTTCCATAACCAGCGAACAGGTGCAGGCGCTTATACAGACGGCGATCAGTCTTGGTGTCGAGGGCAACCGTGTTGATATTTTTACAGTTCGTGCCGCAATAGCCAGCGCAGCACTTGCTCAGCGCAGCGATGTTGAGGAAGAGGATATGAAGCTGGCCATCAAGCTTGTGCTTATTCCCCGTGCTACCCGCATGCCCGACAGGGAAGCTGCAGCAGACGAGATGCCCCCTCAGGAAGAGCCTCCCCAGGACGAAGAGCCTGAAGGCGAGGATGAAGAGGCTCCAGCCGATACTCCGGATGCCGAAGCCGAAGAAGAGCAAAAAGAGACGCCCGACATGATTGAGGAGCTGATGATGGATGCTGTTGAAATGGAGCTTCCAGACAACATTCTCAATATCTCTCTGGCATCAAAAAAGAAAACTACCACAGGAAGCCGTGGTGAAGCGCTCAATAATCGTCGGGGACGTTTTGTCAGAGCCCAGCCCGGTGAGATGCGCACCAATAAAGTTGCGCTTATTCCAACACTTATTTCCGCTGCACCTTGGCAGGAGACCCGCAGGCGTGACAGCAAGATGGCTGGCAGAGCGAAAACAGCTCTTCTTATCACGAAAGATGACGTAAAGATCAAGCGCTTCCGCGACAAGTCCGGCACGCTCTTTATTTTCATGGTTGATGCGTCAGGCTCCATGGCCCTGAATCGTATGCGCCAGGCCAAGGGTGCAGTAGCAAGCCTTCTGCAGAATGCCTATGTGCATCGCGATCAGGTTTCACTTATCTCGTTCCGTGGAAAGCAGGCCCAGGTTCTCCTGCCGCCTTCGCAGAGTGTGGATCGCGCAAAACGCGAACTTGACGTCCTTCCCACAGGAGGCGGTACACCACTCGCTTCGGCGCTCTATCTCGGATGGGAAACTGCCAAGCAGGCGAGAACCAAAGGTATTTCCCAGATCATGTTTGTGCTCATCACTGACGGACGTGGAAACATCGGCCTCCAGGCCACCTTTGACCCGAATGCTGAAAAGCTGCCGAAAGAAGAGCTTGAAAAGGAGATCGAAGCACTATCTCTTTCTATCCAGGCTGATGGTGTTGCTTCTATCGTCATCGATACCCAGATGAACTATCTTTCGAGAGGTGAAGCGCCAAAACTTGCCCAGAAACTTGGCGGACGTTACTTCTACCTGCCGAACGCTAAAGCAGAGCAGATTGTTGAAGCAGCATTGAGTTTTTAATGTTTAATGGCCTTTCCGGTGTTGTTCGCTGGAAAGGCCTTTTTTCGGATTTATCCCCCCTCTTTTATACATTAGATGGACTTTGTTGTTTACAAAAGTTAAACCTCTAATTCGTACCTACTTATTACCATCATGTCTAATCTTCGTAAAGTTGTTGCTATTGTTGGACTTGAGCAGTACAATGCTGGCCTCTGGAAAAAGATTAAAGGGCTTCTTTCGAGTGAAGCCAATCTGATTCAGTTGAGCGATGTTGATCTTGAAAAACAGAATCCTGAAGCTGCCACAGCAATTCAGGAAGCCGACTGTGTTTTCATGAGTATGATCAATTTCAAGGAACAGATCGACTGGTTCAAACTGCAGCTCGATCAATCAACCAACGATAAAACAGTTTTTGTTTTCGAGTCAATGCCTGAAGCCATGGCACTCACCAAGGTGGGGAGCTATTCCGTCGGTGATGGAAAGGCCGGCATGCCGGATATGGTTAAAAAAATAGCCAATATGCTGGTGAAGGGGCGCGATGAAGATGCTCTCTATGGCTACATGAAGCTCATGAAAATCATGCGCACCATCTTGCCGCTTGTTCCTAACAAGGCAAAGGATTTCAAGAACTGGCTGCTGGTCTATTCCTACTGGATGCAGCCGACGGCGGATAATATCGCCAACATGTTCCGGCTTATTCTGCGTGAATACTTCAATGAGCGCGTTACTGTCGGGGCTATTGTTGATGTGCCGAACATGGGTATCTACCACCCCGATGCCTCGGCTTACTTCAAGGATATCAAGAGTTATAAAAACTGGCTGAAAAAACGTGGAATTAATATGGACAAGGGGCAGAAAATTGCCCTTTTGTTTTTCCGGAAACACCTGCTTCAGGAAAAAACCTACATCGACAACACAATCCGTGCGTTCGAAAAGCGCGGAATCCATCTTTTTCCAGCCTTTGTGACCGGTGTTGAAGGTCATGTCCTTGTTCGCGACTGGTTGATAAAGGAAGAGATTGACCTGCTTGTCAACATGATGGGCTTCGGTCTTGTGGGAGGCCCTGCAGGCTCCACCAAACCAGGAACAGCCGCTGAAGCGCGTCACGAAATCATGACAAAGCTCGACGTTCCCTACATTGTCGCCCAGCCTTTGTTGACTCAGGGCTTTGAATCGTGGCATGAACTTGGTGTTTCGCCCATGCAGATGACCTTTACCTACGCCATTCCTGAAATGGATGGTGCGGTATGTCCTGTTGTTCTCGGGGCATTGCAGGATGGCAAGATAGAGACTGTTCCTGAGCGTATCGACCGTCTTACCGGACTGGTTTCCCAGTGGCTCCGTCTGCGTGATACCTCTAACCGTGATAAAAAGGTTGCCTTTATTGTCTACGACTATCCTCCAGGGTTAGGTAAAAAAGCAAGTGCCGCACTGCTCGATGTTCCCAGAACGCTTTTTGCAGCCCTGCAGCGTCTGAAAAAAGAGGGCTACAATGTCGGTGCTCTGCCTGAAAGTTCTGATGCACTCTTCCATGCGCTTGACAGGGCAACCGATCATCAGGTTCAGCAAAATAAGCCCGATGCCCTTAAAGTCAGTTACGACACCTTCAAGGAGCTCACCTCTTCAAGGGAGCGTGAACGCATTGAAGAACGGTGGCAGAAATTCCCCGGAGAAATCGTCCCGATGGGAGAGCAGGATGTTTTTGTCGGCGGCATACGGTTCGGCAATATCTTTATTGGCGTTCAGCCGCGCATCGGTATGCAGGGCGATCCCATGCGGCTTCTCTTCGACAAGGAAAACACGCCGCATCACCAGTATATAGCATTCTACCGCTGGATAAGCCGTGAGTTCAAGGCTCATGCCATGGTGCATGTCGGTATGCATGGTTCGGTCGAGTGGATGCCCGGACTACAGACGGGCTTAACTGGCGACTGCTGGCCTGATGCCCTTCTAGGCGAGGTTCCGCATATCTATATTTATCCGGTCAACAACCCGAGCGAATCGACTATAGCAAAACGAAGGGGACTGGCCACAATGGTCTCCCATGTTGTTCCTCCGCTCTCACGCGCCGGTCTTTACAAGGAACTTCCCGCACTCAAGGATCTGCTCGTTGATTTCCGCGAACGATATCATAAAACTTCATTTGATGAGGCGGGAGATGTTTCAGGTATTGAAGAGGCTATCATGCAGAAAGCTGAACTTCTCAATCTTACTGACGATTGTCCGCGTCGCGAGAGTGAAGATTTCGCTGAATTTGTCAGCCGTCTCTATATCTATATTGCAGAACTTGAAAACCGTCTGATTTCCAATTCGCTTCATGTCTTCGGCGAAGCGAGTCCTCTTGAGTCCCAGGTCATCACCATCACCGAAACACTTAAAAACCGTGGAGAAGAGGGCAAAACCCTGCCTTATATTCTTATGACAACGTCAGGCAAAAACGGCCACTACGACAGTTATGAGGAGCTGACCACCAAGTCAAGAAAAGGTGATGAGGAGGCTATTCGACTTCGCGAGTGGGTTGAAAATGCCTGCCGCAATTTTGTACAGCAGGTATTTTTTGATCACAAAAACGTTGCACTGGTCTTTTCGTCGATAACTGGCGGAACTAAGCTCCCAGCTCAATATATGCCCTTCATAGAACAGCTGACCCAGGAAGGTGCCAAGCTTCTCTATGCCCTGCGCGATAATACCGGTGAAATGGAATCGCTCATGAGAGTTCTCAATGGGCGTTATATTTCGTCCGGTCCCGGAGGAGATCTGGTGCGTGACGGTATCAATGTGCTGCCATCAGGACGCAATATCCACTCCATCGATCCATGGAGAATACCTTCTGTAATGGCCTTCAAGCGCGGTACGTTGATTGCCGACAGCATTATCAAGCGGCACCTCGAAGAAAATGAGGGACAATATCCTGAAACCATTGCCCAGGTGCTCTGGGGACTCGACACCATTAAAACCAAGGGTGAGGCTGTTGCTGTCGTTATTCGACTGATGGGCGGGGAACCTGCCTACGATGCTTTTGGTAAAATCAGCCACTACAGCCTTGTCCCTCTTGAAAAGCTCGGCCGTCCGCGCGTTGATGTTCTTATGCAGCTCAGCCCGATTTTCCGCGATGCTTTTGGTCTTCTCATGGACCAGCTTGACCGCCTTATCAAGGATGCGGCCAGGGCAGATGAGCCGATAGAGATGAACTATATTAAAAAGCATGTCGATGAAGCACTTTCTTCGGGTGCCGAGTTCGACAGCGCTACATCCCGTCAGTTTACCCAGGCTCCCGGTGCTTACGGCACCTATGTCGATGATATGGTCGAAGACTCTGCATGGGAATCGGAAAATGATCTCGACGATCTTTTCATCCGCCGCAACAGCAGCGCTTACGGTGGAGGACGAAAAGGGGAGAAGGAGACCGAGATTTTGCAGAAACTGCTCGGTTCTGTTGACCGCGTTGTCCACCAGGTCGACTCCACCGAGTTCGGCATTTCTGATATCGATCACTACTTCTCCTCCTCCGGATCGCTTCAGCTTGCAGCAAGGCGCCGCAATACCAAAAATGACAATATCAAGCTCAACTACGTTGAATCCTTCACCTCCGACATCAAGGTCGATGATGCCGATAAATCGCTGCGTATCGAATACCGCTCAAAACTGCTCAATCCAAAGTGGTTCGAAGGTATGCTGAAGCACGGTCACAGTGGCGCTGGTGAAATCAGCAACAGGGTCACCTACATGCTGGGCTGGGATGCAGTAACCAAGAGCGTGGACGACTGGGTCTACAAAAAAACAGCCGAAACCTACGCCCTTGATCCCGAAATGCGCGAGCGTCTCGCAACGCTGAACCCGCAGGCAATAAAAAACATTGTAGGCCGTATGCTCGAAGCTCACGGTCGAGGCATGTGGAAAGCCGATCAGGATATGATCAATGAACTGCAGGAAATCTACGCCGACCTCGAAGACCGCCTCGAAGGCCTGATCGACGAAGACTAAAAGCTAAAGGCCCTATAAGTCCCATAAGACCTATAGGGCCTATAAATGCCCTTAAAAGCTCTCTTCACATCGAAGTCGAATAGTTCGGAGCCTCTTTTGTGATCTTCACGTCATGCGGGTGGCTCTCTCTCAGTCCGGCAGAGGTTATGCGGACAAACTTGGTATTGGTTTTCAACTCCTCAATGCTAGTGACTCCGCAGTATCCCATAGCAGATTTCAGTCCGCCGATAAGCTGGTAAACCACTTCATCAAGTTTTCCTTTTGCAGGAATCCGCCCCTCAATTCCTTCCGGAACATATTTTTTCGACTCATTGGTAGCATCCTGGAAGTAGCGGTCGCTGCTGCCTTCCGGTTCCGACATGGCTCCTAAAGAGCCCATGCCTCGGTATGTTTTGAACTTTCTTCCTTCATAGAGAATAGTTTCGCCAGGGCTTTCATCGGTTCCGGCGAAAATGCTTCCTATCATTACCGAATCAGCGCCTGCTGCGAGTGCTTTGGCAATATCACCGCTGTATTTGACGCCGCCATCAGCAATAATCGGTGTATTGGTTTTTGCCGCCTCTTCCGCGCAGTTCACAATTGCAGTCAATTGCGGCATGCCAACACCGGCAACAATGCGGGTAGTGCAGATACTTCCCGGCCCGATACCTACTTTTACGCAGTCCGCTCCGGCTGCGATAAGGTCTCTCACCGCTTCGGGTGTTGCCACATTGCCGGCAATCACCTGGAGCTCAGGATAGGCGTTCTTGATGCTCTGCACCATATCTATGACGGCCTTGCTGTGTCCGTGAGCTGTATCGACAGCCACAACATCAACTCCTGCATTTACCAGTGCCGTGACTCTCTCAAGCGTATTGCCGCGTATGCCGACCGCAGCACCTACTCTCAAATGGCCTTGGCTGTCTTTGCAGGCATTAGGAAACTGTTTGCGCTTTTGAATATCCTTGAACGTAATCAGACCTTTAAGGTTGCCGTCATTATCGGTAATGAGCAGCTTTTCAATTTTGTGCGAAAGCAATATTTTTTCAGCGTCGCTCAAATCAACATCCTCACGGGCCGTAACGAGGTTGTTACTGGTCATGATGTTTGCAATCTTCGCATCAAGTTCCGGTTTAATCCGAAGGTCCCTGTTTGTTACAATGCCTTTCAGTTTCAAATCGGTATCATCCGGCGATGTGGGTCGTGCAACAACCGGGATGCCGGAAATGGAGTGACGAAGCATCAGGTCAAGCGCATCCTGCATGGTTGCATCTTCGAAAAGGGTAAAGGGATTGCGGATAATGCCGCTTTCATACCGTTTAACCCTTGCAACTTCCCGGGCTTGCCCTTCGATCGTAAGGTTCTTGTGGATAATGCCGATACCTCCTGCTCGAGCCAGCGCAATGGCAAGTCCCGATTCTGTTACGGTATCCATTGCTGCGCTTACCAATGGTATTTTCAGTGTAATGGTTTTGGTAAGCCGGCTATCAGTGGTTGTTTCTTTAGGGAGAACACTTGAATATGCAGGTATAAGCAGAACATCATCAAACGTCAGTGCTTCATAGAGAATCTTCATAATAGGCGAGGGTGTTAAGAGATTGCTGCTAAATCATTTTTGCCAATTTACAAAAACTGAGCGTAGAATGACAATGTTCGTGACAGAATGCTTTTGAAAATCTAAAATAGAGTGTAAATTGCAAGCCATTTTATATGGAGAGGTCGCATAGTTGGTCTAGTGCGCTCGCCTGGAAAGCGGGTAGGGTGTTAAAGCCCTCGAGGGTTCGAATCCCTCCCTCTCCGCCCAACACAAAAGCCCGCTAACCGCGGGCTTTTGTGTTTATTCAAACCCATAAAAGTGTCATTTCGATCTAAAAGTATGAAATCTCTCCCTTCGTCATTCAGCACTCAGCAGCACTACTCAGTCTTCCAACCTCTTGCTCGCTCAGCCCAGTCATGATATCCACATAGTAACAGAAAAGCCACTTTTCACATAAGGCATGAAGTCAATCAGCAGTTAAATAACAGTTCACAACAGGGTATTGTCAAGTTAGTACCCCATAAACCAAACATCTTCCGCATAGCTTTTTCTCCTTTGGTTTTACGAGTTCATAGTCTTGAACCGATTGCCGTTGAATCTACTTTTGTCAGTTCAGGACAGGGGGTGTCGCGTGTGATATGTGAAATCCATTCTTCTACGATATTCTGCCTTTCTTCTTTTGACAACTTGACAGTGTAGCGTACCGTCCCCCTGTAGACAAAAAAAAGATGACTTTAAGCTTGTGATGCTCTGGCCCCTTAATGGCATAGGTCAGTCTCAGCTTCACATAATGGCTCTTATCTAACAAATTGCAATTTAAGCCCTATATGAAATCTTCTTTTGGCGGGTACTGCTTTTTGGGAAGGGGTGATTAGAAATTATTAGAGTATCGAAATTTTTATCAACGAAATTCCCTGTCAAGGTTATCAGTCATCAATAACAGTGAACAAGTAAGACTTCTTGATGTTACCGTTGTCCACGACCATGGCTTTTGTCTATAGCCGCTTACGGTGGTTTGCACCCTGCACCTGCAAACCGAGAGCGAAGGGGCTTCCCTCATCTTTTCTACTGCTTGTCTACGACACACACCAACTTGACAGCACCTGATTTCCCTGAGTGTATTCAAAAAGACTTCGAATTGGTTATTCGTGAATCCACAAAATATAAATCTGAGTCTGAAGCCCCCCTTTTGCTTACATAAAAACCAATCCGGGATGCACTTGCTGCAATTGCAGCACCATACCAATTTTGGTTTGTTTATCTGTGGCAGAAATGTCATCGGACATGCTCGCAGCTTTTGTCCCCCTTCGTGGACTGAAGTTGTACACGGTTACTTCGTCAAATTTCGGAAGAAGCTCTAGAGTTCTCAGAAAGTCGCTGTGTGTCTCTCCTGGAAAATTGATGATAAAGCTTGTTTCCAGAACCAAACGGGGCGACAACGTGCAGCTGTCCTCGATGGCCTGAACCACCGCAGCGATATCATAATCCCTTCCCATTCGCCTCAGGACGTCCTGGCTTCCGGTCTGAATCGCGATATGGATTTTCACTATGCGATTCAACAGAAAAATTTCCCGAAGCCGTTGATAATAATGGAGGAATATTGAAGGCTCGAAGTTTTGGATCTCGATTGAATATGCGCCTTCATAGCGTGTCAATCGAAGCAAGAGCTCCACGGGGTCAGTTTCGATGTCCGAACCGTAACTCCCAAAATCCTCGCCCAACAGCGCTACGGAAGCGTTTGAGTTTTTCCGAAGAATGGATTCGAAATGCCGAGTAACCTCGAGCAACGGCATGCTTTTCGCCCATCCCTTTGCTTTGTGAATCGCGCAATAAGTGCATGAACCGAGACAGCCCTGCACAACAACGATTGTGTATCTGTTCGGATTGCCGTCCGTCACATCAAGAAAATCATAATCGATCCGGTGCGTATCGACTTTCCCAATCGGAACGGTTGCCGGGAATGCTTCTTCGAGAGCAGCCATATCACGCGCACCGATGACACGGATGTTGCGTAGAATTGGTAGGTCTGGTTGAATTGACGGAAGACATCCCATCACATAGAAAGATTTATCGGTTGTTCCGGCGCCAAGCCGTTCGATCATCTCGACGGAACGATCTTCGCTGATCTGAAGCGCTCCACAGGTCATCACGACTATATCGCTTGCTGTGTTCGGATCGGAGACAACTTCGTAGCCGTTCTTCAAAAAAAAATCCCTGACTTCCGTTGTATGATGATGGTTGATCTCGCACAATTTGGTTGTCGAACAGATAAAAATTTTTTTCTGCATGATTTGTGTATTGTTTTGTATTTCTCTCAAACTGCCGATGGACACAGGAATTATTCCTACATGATCAGGGTGTACATGTATCATTGCCGCTCAGGCGGCACAATCCGGCGCCTGTTCCAGTAATTCCAAGCGGAAGTGCATTGGCGCGGAGCAGCGCGCGCACAAGCTCGGTCTTTTCTCCCGAACGCGCGTTCTTTATCTCAGGATGCGCTGCCAGTATCCTCGCAACGACGCCAGTGACGAAAGCAGCGGCTTCGCTTGTTCCCGAGCAGTGATCGTAGAGCGTTTTGCCGCCAGGCTGACCAGGCACAATGGAACACACGGCAACTCCTGGCGCGACGACATCGACTTCAGAGCCTCTTCGGCTGAATGAAGGCAGAAACCACGCGCCATCTTTAGAGAGTATAGGCTGTTCATCCGGAGGAAGGTCCGTTTTTCTGCCGCAGGCTGCAACGCAAATCGTGGAAAAGTACCGGGCCGGGTAAAGCACATCTTTGTTGTCACTCATCGTGTTCCCAGTCGGTGTAACCACGACGATCCCCGCATCGTGCGCTTCACGCCAAATGTGTTCCTCCGTTTCGCTGTACTTTTCGGATCCAAATCCGACATACAGTATTCGGACATCCCTGGAAATTGCCCAACGAACGCCTTTGCAGATCGCTTCCCTGCTAGCTCCTATACCGGCAGTATCGAAGACGCGGATATCGAGAAGGGCAACCCCCGGCGCGACGCCGACAATTCCCTTGTCACCGATTCTTTTTCCACCAATCAATCCGGCTGTGAATGTCCCGTGTGGAGAAATCGGTCGAGAAAACGGATACGCATGATTTCCCGAATCGAATCCATCGATGACGTTGAGGCAGGGATGCGAAGCATCGATGCCTGTATCAAGAATCCCGACTGTGATTCCATCCAGGGATTGCGAAGGAGAAGCATTTGCTCCGATCGCCCTCAAACCCCAGCCGATACCCATCGCCGGAGGTGGCAGCTGGCCTTCGAGGAGAACCGAAAACGTTTTCATGCGAACAAGTTGGGTATGGGGAACGGACAAGAGAAAAGGTTTGAATTCCATTCCGCGGAAAATCAGAAATTCGTGAATTTCACCGACCGAACGGGGAAAAGGATGGGGAAAACGCGCAACTCCGGTTCCGTCTGTCAGCTTGTGTTCACGTCCATTAAGCACGACCATCGCTCTAGGCACGGCCGCCTCTGTGACGGAGTCGCGTACGACGACGGTGATTTCATCGAATGCCATCATTGTCCCTCTGAGGGTCTTGTCAATACAGTAGTTCCATCCTCTTTGATGAGAAGAGTATGAACGAATTTTGCGATTCGAGTTCCCGATTTTGATCGCCAAAACGGGAGGCGTATTTGCATTGCTCCCTCTTCATCGTTGACCGGCCGCGCATCCTGAACGGGTTCATCGGAGTGGGAGAGTGCACAGGGTTCCAAGGCCAGATACATTCCTACTTCGAGTGACGCATGTAGGCTGCGGGTGATTTCCTGGACGTCAAGCATGGTACCATCAGCCCATCTACCCGGACCGGTTGGCTTTGCATTGAAAATCCAGGGATAAATCCTTTTATCCAGTGCGTCATCATCCTGACGGATTGCGTGTCCTGCGCCGAATGGCGCAGGCACGAGACCGAAGCCGAGAAGGCAACTCTCGATTGCATTTGTAATATCGATGATCTGTCCGCCGCGTTGTGCTTTCGCAATCCCTGCGTCGAGTGCGTGTATCGTTCCATTCACGAGAGTCACGTCTTCATCTTTTCCCGTTCCGAAGATCAGGGTCTCCCCAACCTCGACATACTTTCCACCGATCTCGAGCCCTATCTCCACTTTAACGAGATCCCCGTCCTGAAAAGGTTCAGGCTCATACCATACATTGTTGATGTAGCGATCGTTGACGCCAAGGCCAATGGAAAGCCATCGCGGCAGATATGGTTTCTGCGAGCGAACAAAGCGGTCAATCGCGTTGCGGAATTCGGCAGGACACGTCATGTCCGGCAGGCTTACTCGAGCAAAGGTCATTGCATCGGCCGCCATTCTTCCGGCTGCCCACAAGGATTCAATGGGTGAGTCATTGCCTGGATATGTGAGAGTTACTATGTCACCCGTCACTTTCATTATCATTTGTTTCGAGTTCTGCAAGGGCTCGCGTAGCGCCGTAGTGGTCGTCCGAATCAATAGCGGATAGTCGGCGCCAGGTGCTGCAGGAGCCGATTTTGTCGCCCATTTGCAGCTGAACCAAGGCCAGACGCCGGAGGATTCTGCACTTCACAACAGGTTCATTCTGAATTTCCGGATCGTCGAACGCAGCTTCCAAAGCATTCCGTGCTTCATCATAACGCCCTGCCAGCGAAAGCGCATATCCTAGATGAATGCGTTGAAGATATCTGTGTGAGAGGATTTCCAGAGCACCGTTTGAATCTTTAAAAGTTTGGAGATCGCTTTCATGCAGACTGAGAAGAGTCTCAAGTTCTTGGGCTGAAATTTCCGGCACCTTCATTCTGATATTCACCAGAGCCAAGAAATGGCGTGCAGAATTAAAACCAGGATCGAACTCAAGTGAACGTAACAATTTCTGTTTGGCTTGGAGGTACCGGTTATGCGATCGTCCCAATCGGTCTTCCTCCTCTCCCTGTTCGAAAAGAATTTCAGCCTGATGGAAAAGGATTCTGTGTCTGATGGCTTTATTGATTGGTCTGTCAAGCGCTTTTTCATATACATGATACGCAGTGTCATACCGCTGCGCAAGCTGGCAGGCACTTCCTAATGGGAAGTACAGTTCCGCCAGCGGATAAATCGCCGCTGATCGCTTAAATGAGTTTATCGCCTTTTCTGCAAACCCTTGTTCAAGCTGTGTTTTCCCGAGGAGAAAATGATACTGAGGAACGGTGTCCGGTTCCAGCTTTACAGCTCGTTCCAATACAGACACGGCTTCATCATGCCGCTGGAGGCGGAAGAGGGCAAGTCCGAGGTGATACCAAAGCTCCGGCGCCCGCTCATGGATTTGTACGGACTTTCTCAGTACAGATTCCGCCGCGTTCAGATTGCCTGTTTCAATGAAAAGTTTTCCCAGGAGCAGCCGGGATTGCCAGTGCTCGGGATGCTGTTCGATTACCAATTCCAATTTTAATCGAGCCTCATTATACCGTTTGGATTCGAAAAGGCCGGCACAAAGCAGTTGGCGGACATTTGGAGAATCCTGCCCAGAGAAGATTGCACTCTCGAGACATTTAACTGAGTTCGTAAAGTTGCCTTCGTTGTGGTAAATACTGCCGAGTAGGACGCAGGCCTCACCGCGATCATTGCCCGTGCGAAGGCAGTTGGCAAGATGATGCTTGGCTCGTGCGTAATCACCTTTTTCGAAGCATCTTCTTCCTGCGATCAGACTGTTAGAACCCGATGATGAGGTCATAGGCAGACTTCCCCCTGCATTTTGTTGTTAGTATCGCCGTCGATTTCATTGACAACACAGCCGATGTGTTCTGCCATGATTCTCCACTTGTCCGCGCCCAATGCTTCGAGGTTTCGCATAAACCGCTGCTTTTCTTCGAATTCCAATCCCTAGATATGGTAGAACGGAACAAATATTTCCGAATGTCGTCGAATTATTTCTTCAACTTCAGGAGGAAGAAATCTGCGCGGGACTTCTAAAAAATGATATGGCAAGGAAGTTGAGTAAGCGATATTGTGTACGTATTGTGTAAACAGCGGAGCACCCGGCCGAAGAGAAAAATGAGGGCGTTGAACACGGGCGCCCAAATTACCGAACTCTGTCATAAGCAAGATGGAATCGAAGAAGTCTTCCATGGTTTCAAATGGCAGCCCCCAAACGAACGAAGCATAGACATGGGGGAAAATCTTTACCGCTTGCGAGATCACTTCACGCGCCTGCGCAACGGTAAATCGTTTGTCGATTCGGGAGAGCACCGAATCCGATCCCGATTCAATACCGAAGAATACAGCGGAGCAACCAGCCTCGGCCATAAGCTTCATCAGATCCGAATCCACGAGATCGACTCTAGCAAAACATTCCCAGCGGAAGTCAAGTTTTTCTGAAATGACGCGCCGGCAGAAATCCTCGACGCGTTGCCTCCGCACAACGAAGGTGTCATCACAAAGATTGATCTGGCGCTTTCCCCATCGCATTCGAAGCTCCCGGATTTCATTCATCACATTGTCGAGAGACCGATAGATAACACCTGTTCCCCAGAATGTCGGCGATTCGCAAAAGGCGCAATGATAGGGACAGCCGCGGGAAGTGCTCACATTCACGACGGCGTATCTATTCATGTCGATGAGATCGTATGCGGGAATAGGAAGGGTGTCGATGTCGGCGATTCTCTTCCGCGCAGGATTCTCTACGATCGAGTCGCCCTTCCTGTACACAACTCCGGCGACGGTGGAAAGCTCGCAGTTGTTCTTAAGAAGCTCCAACAGTGTTGCCTCGCCTTCCCCGCAAACGATGCAGTCAACTGCCGGAAAGGCACGGAGGATTTGAGTTCCAACACCCGTTGGGCCTGATCCTCCAAGGATGATCGTTTTTTCTGGATGTCGGGCCTTGTATTCTTCGACAGCCATGAGCACGACAGGGAGCATTCCTCCCATGACGCTGATCCCGATAATCGGCGATGGCGCCTGATCTTCGATAAAAGATGCAAATCGCGAAGGACGCAATTGGTCGCTCATGTCCCCGCCGGCAAGCTGATAGTCGGCAATGTTCAGAGTGACTCCATGAGACCGAAGCCATGCTGCAAGACTGAGAATTCCGAGCGGTGGAGGCTTCAGCATGCAACCATTACGGAGGCTGGGGACTGCTGGGCCGGTATTAAGAAGTGAGATGGATTCCAAAACTTATATTCCTTTACAGTCGATTGATCGCGCTTCGCACGGGATTACTTTACATAATGGAATTCGACATAGCGTCGGATGGAAGCATCAGTATTGGCGCATGACGGCGTCAGCAGTTCTCTTTTGTCAAAGATGGCCTGCAGCGCACACCCTCCTCCACAAACCAGCGAATAACCGCAATGCGTACAACCCTCGATGTTCATGACCGAGCGGTTGCGCATTTCATCGTACAGAGGAAAGAACTCCAGTTCCGGTACATATCTGCCGGCGGCGAGTTCCGGCATACCGCATGCCTCGATGCAGGAGTAAATGTGTCCATATCCATCCAGGTGAAAACTTTTTCCGACTGCCGCCTCACAGTGGTCGAAGCGTGGAATAAATGCCTTCCCCTCGTGCAACAATCTCTGGAAGTGGTGGACGCTCGACCACCCATCCAGCGACCATCGCTTCAGCTTCGGAAGTTGCGACATCGCTACGAGTACCTGATCGAAGATAATGTCATGTCGTTCGTCTTCCTGAAACCCTCCGCACGCCCGTTCGTGAACGGGTGCGAGACTCAATTCAACGGTTTCACGATCAATCCAGCCTTGCCGTTCGGCGAGGTCGACAAGATCTGGAAGGCAGTGGATGTTGCGGTCGTCGAGATTCGTTCTAATGCCCATCTTGATACCCGCCTCGATGGCTCTGTTGATATTCTCGACGATCGTATGGAACGTGCCACCGTATGAATTCGTGTGCCGGCGCTGGTTATGGATCTCCTCCGGCCCGTCGATGGTGACTTGAATTCCCGAGGGACGGAAGCGCTCGAATGTGGGAAGATGGGCATCCAATGAGACGCCGTTGGAAATGATCGGTCCGTTGACCCATCCACGTTCAGCCACTTCACGAAAGATTTCTTCAACGAGCCCGACATTCTGCCGAAGAAGCGGTTCCCCTCCAAAGAGAGCCACAACAGGGCGCGAGCGTGTATCGGGGAATCTTTCGCGAATCTGATCCATTGCTTTGAAGAGAGCAGAGAGATGCGATGTATCAATCGACCCGTCGAGAGCTTTTGCAGAGCTTTGAAAACAATAATCGCACGCAAGGTCGCAGCGATATGTCAGTACAATGTAAAAAATCAAAGGCCGGATTTCTCGTTTAAATCGATCGTATCCCGTGTACAGTTGTTGAATCAAATCAAGCTCATCCTGTTCGCTCGAGTAAATATAACCTCGGTCTGACAAGTAAGCGAGAAGTTCTTCGTTTCCTGAAGTTCCGAGCTTCTCATCTTCTGACAACACGTCGGAATCGACAACGTCAATAGCAGACGTGATCGTATTGTACAATACGATCACGTCCTCATGAATTCTGAATTTTTTAGTATAACGGCTAGTGTACATGCTTCCTATTGCAGGTGAATGAAACTTCCGGCGCAGTCTCATCATTGCATGCGATGACTGCGCGCCCAACCGTTCAGGAACACCGAACCGAGATGTTCTCTCTACCCGAACATGCTAGGGTCATTCGATGTCTTCGAACAGAATTTCTGCCGCTTCGCAGCAATGCATCGTCGATGCATCGATCCTGTTGAGCAAATCCAACCTTTGATCGAGATTAAGCTTGAGCATTGAATCCTCGGTGGAATCAGTTCTCTGAGGAGTATCATCGAATGCCTCAATCTCACTATGCTCGAGAATAGGGAGTCGAGTATGAGGCATCACCTCCTCTCCACCCGGCTCCATCTCGTAGACTCCAAATTTCGCCAACACCTGATAGACTCGCGCCTTGTCAATCCCTGAAAGTTTGACGTAGACAGGATCTCCCTCATCGGTGTACTTCTTGATCACGATTCCAGCTCCCATGGCGGTCTCCGTTAAATTGTGGATGAAAAAATAGTGGTTTATCACCGGTCTACAACTGCTGAAAAAATAAATTTCTTTGGGTTATAATGATAAAATATAATACGTTATATTTTATCCTATTTAACTTAAAAGGCCTGCTATCTTCGATCATTTCAAAATTCTTCATCAAAGAATGATCGATGTACACAGGAAAAGCCGTCCTTGCTCAGCCGCTTGAACACCTGCGGCTTCATCAATTTTGCCTTTGCGTCAAGCGGGACAACGGCAATTACAAGGTTCAATCGTTCAGCTGTCTTGATCAATATCTCTGCCTGTTCTTTGCACAACTGACATATCGGGAAAGTCTTCGTGATAACACGATATGTCAGCTCGGCAAGCAGAACAAACGGTATCACATGGGCATCCGTGGCAAGATCACCCAAAGCACGCTGGCCTACGCAAACGCAACATGAGACTGGCGAATCTATCAGGACTTCTTGATTCATCATTCCAGAGAACTCTACAGCAAAGATGCTTATGGTGTCAGTCTGAAGGAAACGGTGTACGCACTGGATTTAACCACCATCGATCTCTGTCTTGCGCTGTTTCTATGGACAAAGTTCAGAACACACAATGGTGCTGTTAATATGAATACTTTGAAATACTTACAAGGTAACATCCCATCCTTTGTCGCCATTACTGATGGCAGGGGTTCATGATGTAAATATGCTTGATGTGCTCATCATTGAAGAGGGTTCTTATTTTGAGCATCAATGTATTTAAACAAGTCAATATTATAAGTTAGTTACCAATTCTGTCTGTACAATTACAGAGGTCTATACCTATAACTAATTGAATTTACTTGACTGATAATTGTGAGGTAGTTTTGGCTTATGTGAAAAAGCCTCTAAAGCAACTCAATGATGTCTCTATCGTCCTGCTCTTCCGGGAGCGTTCCCGGGTAGTATGATATTACGAGTCTTTTATTGCCGGACTCGAAGTCTTCTGGGCGACACACACCCGTCGAAACTAAAACGTCCTTCCAGACCAGCCATTGCTCCTCGTTAAGATCGAGTAGTTTAAAATCATCCGACTGTTCCGCATTGCGTATTTTCAGTTGATACATCTCTTAGCTATCTCCTCGGTAGCGTGCATATAATATTACTATTTAAATTTATTACTTTAGTCTCAGTTCTGCAAGAGCTTTGGAGTATTGTCTGTTTTTTCTTAGTTAAAAAATTGTTTCCAATGTGTTGTTTCCATTAACCTTGTTTTCACTAAGTTGAGCGATTCTGGATAAAAAAACTCCATACTGAACAGATAAAGTGTTACCCTATAATAGGTAATTGATTGGTAATTTATTATCGATTTTTTTACCAAGCAAAGCTTTGGGGAATACATCTCATAGAGATTCAATAAAAAAAAGTTTTAGCCCTCAGGCGTGGGGATTTTTAGTCTTGATCAGACCAAATCGCTCAATTCAGGTTTTCATTTGTTCCGTTTGGTGACAACATCGCATCGTTCTATTTTGATTTCCATCGCACATGCGGTCATTGTTTTCAAACCTTTTACGAGTCGTTGGGGTGAATGGGAACAACATGATGATGAGGGATACAGTATTGAATACAGATTTTTGCGAGAGGATAATTACCAACCAATTTATGGATTGGAAATATGAAGACAAACGGAAATGATTCCGGATCATTCGATGAGCAACACACACCGGATGCGTATAGCTCGATTGAAGGGAAGTACTTTTCCCTCTCTGAGAAAAGACAAAGAACGCTCGGGCGCACAGGGCTCCGCATCAGCGAGATAGGATTCGGCTGCTGTGCGATCGGAGGCGGTTTGCATGGGACTTGGGAATACGGCCCAACCAATGACGACGATTCGTTAGCTGCGTTACAGAAAGCTCTCGAACTTGGATGTACGTTTTTCGATACAGCCGATGTCTACGGCAACGGTCATTCGGAACATTTGCTTGGCAGCATTGTACGCGGGTCTGTTCGCAGCAAGGTCATAGTCGCTACAAAAGTCGGATATATTCCTGGCAACAACACCCAGGATTTCAGCGGCAGACACCTGCAACAGGCGCTGGAAGGAAGCCTTCTCAGGCTGAACACGGAGTACGTCGACATTCTCCAATTACACAATCCACCTCCGGAAATCTTGGGAGATTCGGAATTAATAAACACTGTCGACTTAATCAAACGCAGCGGGAAAGCAAGACATGTTGGAGTGTCCGTCCTCCATCATACGCACATTTCTGCTTGCCTCGATGCGGGTTGGGTGGAAACCGTGCAGGTACGATACAACCTGCTCGACCTCGATTCGAAGTTTTCTCTTCACAAGGCGGCCGAAGCGGGATTGGGCGTGATCGCTCGCGAGCCTCTTGCGAACGGTTGCCTTTGTGGCATAAGGGGACCGGATTCCGTCTTTGGTGTCAATGATTTTCGCAGCATATGGTCGAGGCAGCATCTGCTGGAATTGCATGATCGAGTAGAGCAAATTAAAAAAACCGTGCCGGCGGGACAATCTTTTGCGAGGCATGCCATCTCATCAGTGCTGGAAGAATCCGCTTTATCTGTTGCTATCGTCGGGTGCAAAACAGTGGAGCACGTACGAGAAAACTTCGGCGACGCATCCTGGGTCGGCGGCGTTTGATATTATTCCAGCTTCGTTCAATCAATGATATCCTATTCGTAAATAACTGGGCCTTGGTTGAGGTGACATCTATATTAACATAGAGGGAAGGGTTACTGCTTGGCGTAGCTTTTTCAGAGGAATTAGATTGTTCACATTATCTTCTTGTTGTTCCAAGGGCCCGGAATGGAGATTAAACGCGCAGTAGCCTATAAAGCGATTGCCACGTTCAAGAAGCGCATTCGACAAATAACACGTCGATCGAGTGGACGCAGTCTGCCGGAAGTGGTGGAAGAGCTGAGGTGTTATATGCTGGGCTGGAAAGCCTACTTCAAGTTAGCACAGACGCCCGGTATATTTCAGCAACTGGATAAATGGTTACGGCACCGATTGCGCGCATTGCAACTCAAGCACTGGCGACGGGGGACAACGGTGTATCGAGAGCTACGAAAGATGGGAGCAAGTGAAATTCAGTCAGCCAAGGTGGCGGCTAATGCTCGTCGCTGGTGGCATAACAGCAGGTTAGAAATGAACCGGCTCATGCCTATCTCCCACTTTGACAGCATCGGAGTACCTCGCCTCTCATGACCTCAACTACTCGAACCGCCCGGCGCGGACCCGCTTGCCGTGGTGGTGTGGGAGGGGAACGGTCAGGATTTCTGACCGCCCCTATCCCGATTTTAAGCAATCCACTCTTCATTTTTCCTCCACTGCCAACTGCCAACTCTCTTCACTTAGCACTCTCTTTTCCCCCTCTTTTTCAAGCCCATCACCCAACCCGGATCACTACCTTGCCAAAATGACTCGCGCTGGCGAGGAGGCGATACGCCTCCTGGGCCTGATCAAATTCGAATACTCGGTCGATGACGGGTCGCATTTTGTGCAATGCGATTGCGCGATTCATCGCCACGAACATTTCACGCGATCCGACATAAATCCCTTGCAGTGTTGCTGATTTTCCCATCAACTTTGTGGGATTGATTTCTCCGCTCGTCAGTACGCCGATCAGCGCGATCTTCCCGCCAAACCGCACGCTATCGATCGAACGCGGCAAAGTACCCGCGCCGCCGACCTCGACGACGAGATCGACGCCGCGCTTGGCGGTGGCCTCAAGTACGCCGAGCTGCCATTCCGGAAATGTTTTGTAGTTCACCGTTGCGTCGGCGCCCATCGCAAATGCACGGTGGATTTTTTCATCATGAGACGACGTCGCGATGACCCTCGCGCCGTGCATCCTCGCGAACTGCAACGCAAATATCGAGACGCCGCCAGTGCCAAGCACCAGTACCGTTTCGCCGGCGCGTGTCCGGCCGAAATCCACCACTGCGTGCCAGGCGGTGACCGCGGCGCAGGGCAGGGTAGAGCCTTCCTCGAATGAGAGGTGCTCAGGTATATGAACCACTCCATCCTCGTGCAGCACCACCTGCTCGGCTAACATTCCATCGATCGCGCCGCCGAGCGCGCTGGCTCCAGCTTCCCGTGACCCTTCGGCGGTGACACCACCCGCGATCCATTTCTGCATAAAAATTCCGGCGACACGGTCACCCACCTTTACCCGCGAGACTTTGTTGCCAATAGCGATCACCTCGCCTGCGCCGTCGGAACAGGGTATTAGGTTCGGCCGATGACCGCGTGCATACGTGCCACGGAGTACCATCAGATCGCGGTAGTTGAGCGAAACCGCGCGGACGCGGATCAGAACCTCATGATCCCCCGGTGCCGGATCGGTCGCCTCGGCTAGCGAGAGGTTCTCGATCGCGCCGGGTTCGGGAATTTGATACAGTTTCATGTCCCTCTGCCTCGTTCATTTTGTAAAATGTTCCTTATACGCTTTTGGGCAAATCAAAAGTTTCATGCAAGGTATGGCAAAAAAAGAAAAAAGGTACTGTTGCCCCACTCCCTGTAAACTGAACAGTTTGAAAATCAAGTTTTTATTGGGGCGCGTATCGCCCCTTAATCGGTCACCTCAAAAGTAGAAATCCCGGCTTCAAAACACTGTTAGTTCTTCAATTCTAGACCAAGCGTTATAAGATCGACTTTTTGTGCTGTTTCAATTGATTGGCCTTTTGAATAATTGAATTTGAGTGCCAAATTCTTATTGTTTTCCAACCACCAAGTTCCAGAGGTAGTGAAAAGATGAACGTTTGAACCATTGCCACTGATAACTCCTTTATACTCGTAGGAAACACCTAATACAAATGGAAGGTCTTTGCTGAAAGAAATATCGAGCGAAGTCAGACCACCAGCACGAAACCAATCATCCCCAGGCTCTCTGGTAGTATGTATGCCTCCCTTCTTCGTCACGCTGTAATCGAATTTTGGAACAATCCTCAACTGATACTGTAGACCGGTATTGGGAATATCCATAAAGCTTCCAAGGTAAAGAGATGATCCTAAAACGTAACCTGTAAATTCAGCAGAAGCTTCGGCCCCATAGATTTCATCAGCAAATGAGAAATCGGTAAGGTAGAATGGTCTAGCCGTTAGATACCATAAGGCACTTTTAGTACTTCCCGGACTAATGACAAAAGTTGCCGGCAGGTTATACTCCAACTCTTCAACATTATTTGACGAACCAGCAGTAGTGCTGACATTCCAGGAAACTGCCGGAGTCATCCACATCCAATATGATTTTCCTCCACCTAATGATGGCGATGAAAGAACGGTCATCCTGTAACCCAATGCTCCAGCTGAATTCCATGTATTTCCGTTGTTCTTCAGACGGTTCTGTGAAAATGAAAATGTCGCTCCTTTAGCGATCTTTGGATTGGGGTCGAGAAGATTCAGATTTGAAACGTTGTCACGCAAATATATACCATCGTCTTTGGACGCAGAATTCTTTTGATCGGTCTTGGCGGAGGAAACGGCACTCTTTGGGCCACACTTATCTATTTCTTGCCATGTCCAGGGTGAATCGTGACCAGTTAGCTGTTTGAGGTCAACCAGCTGATCACCCATGATCAAAATCAACTTTTTTTCGAAGAAAACGGTAGTCTTTGGATCGATAACCTGCCCTAAATTTGGGTCATTTTTAAAAAAAAGATAAAGGGCAGCCTCATATTCATGAAGATAACCGTCGTTTCGTGCAAATTTTTCTGCTGAAATTTGTTCGACAGAAAAAGCTTTTTGTACTGGAAATGCCAATAGCACTGTCACGATAAAAGCATTCAGGATCAAACGGTATTTCATAGCAATAGCGTTAGTTGTTATACCTCTATTTTATGAACGGCAGGAATATCGTTCCAGATAATATCCCTTAATCCCTTTACATCTGTTGCATTTTTAAGATCAACAATCGGTGTTTGCGCACAGACATCTATAAAGTGGACAGTCTCAATCGGTCCTTCTAAAGCCATTATCGCGTTTACGTTCTTATTTATCGGCGGAGTCAACAAACTCATGCCTGAAGTGATCGTGATACTTTCCAAATGCCACTCTTTTTTTAGCATAATGATTGTCCGCTCTAGCGCCTGAGCATTGGAAATCTTCACAATATTTTCATGTAAACATTGCACCATAACAGTAATATTTAATTATTAATGAGGTTGTAATAGAATATAAAAAAACAATAAAAGAGAGGGTTATCCACAAAAATCCCATTTTCTTTCGTTTTAATAAATGTACTACTAACAAGATATTACAGTGTGAATACAATGAAAGAGGATGTGGAGCATGCTCCAAGCACTGAAAAATAAGATTCCATGACTATTATCGAATCTAAAAAGAGGTACGGGGTAACATTGACTCTTAAAAATTGTTAAGAAAAATGGATGAGCCCCCTATAAGACCACTTCTTCTTGCCAAAAAGCTGTATGTGCGTATGGCCCCTTAATGCATAGGTCAGTCTCTGCTTCACATAAAGGCATCTTATCCAACAAATTGCAACTTAAGCCCTATACGCCGAGAGCAGATAAAATCTTCTTTTGGCGGGCTCAGTTTTGAGAAGGGGACAATTAAAACTTTTTGAGTCTCGAAATTTTCGATAAACGAAATTGCCTCTCGAGGTTATCAGTCATCTTCATTGTGCGTTTCCGAAAAAGTCTGCTCAGCATCAGACCTTATCTTGTTCAGTACATCACCGGAGGGCTTAAGAAGCTCCAGAGTTTTAGGGTTAAAGAGCAGGTTTCCTGCCACAGCTCCAATAGCCCCGACACCAATCCCGTGAATAGCATGAAAAAATATCGGAACAGCTAACGGAATAGCTAATGGAAGTGCCAAAGGAAGCGCCAAGGGAAGAGTAATAACCGGAGCAAGGAGTACAAGTTGGTAAATATCCGGTTGTGTCGTTTTATTTTCTGCAGTATTTTCTTCAGGCATGGCAGTTATAAAATATCAAGTTGGAATAAAGATAAACTAATTTTCTCTTTCAACGTAAAACTCTTGTTTAGAATAGGCCGGTTTTAGGGATGGGGTCAGAGTGTTGCGATAAGTAAACAAAAGAGTAGGTTATGCATCTTCTTCGACGTGAGCATGACTGACATTCTCGCCATCCCTTGCCCTCAACGTGCGGAAAAAGAGGGCCGACAAAATGGTAGTGCACCCCATAACTGCAAATGCATGATGCAAGGCATTGAGAACTGCTGTGTGATCTGATTGCGCAAAGCCATGTAAATACCACGCCGCAACCAGAGAACCGCAGGCCAGCCCGAAGCTGAGCGATATTTGCTGCAAGCAGCTGAAAAGAGAACTAGCCATGCTGGAATCTTCGGAAGCGATGTCGGCATAGGCCATACTGTTCATACTTGAGAATTGCAGCGAGTTGAAAAAGCCCAAGGCCAGGCTGCGCAGGATGATTCCTGTTTGTGGCGTTTCCGGCGTTACTGAGGCAAAGCTGATAATGACCACCCCGATCATCAGCGTGTTAAACATTAAAACTTTGCGATAGCCATATTTTTTCAACACGGGTTCAGAAATCAACTTCATGCCCATGGCCGCTGCAGCTGTCGGCATCATCAGAAGGCCGGCATGCCATGCCGGAAGGCCAAGTCCCAACTGGTAAAGCAAGGGCATTAAAAACGGTAGACCGCCGATACCGAGCCTTGTAACAAAACCGCCGACAACAGAAACACGGAACGTCCTTATCTTCAATAAGGATAGATTCAAGAGAGGGAATTGGTGATGTCTGGCATGCCAGACATAAGCCCCAAGCAATCCAAGAGAAAGAGCGAGCAGCGCAAGAATAAGCGAACTATCGGCCTGATATTCGCCGAATATCTCCAGGATCCACGACAGCAATGCCGTGCCGGAACCAAACAGAATAATTCCGCTAACATCAAGCGGATGTAGCGTATCGCCATGATAATCAGGCATATAGCGATAAATCAAAAACAACGCGATCAATCCTACCGGCACATTGACGAAAAAAATATCCCGCCACGACAGCCAATGCACGATAAGTCCACCGACTGTCGGTCCCAATAGCGGCCCAATCAGCGCGGGGATAATGACGAAGTTCATTGCGTGCAGAAGCTCTGATTTAGGAAATGTCCGGATGATCGTCAGGCGACCGACAGGAACCATCATGGCAGCGCCGATGCCTTGCAGGATACGCATAGCGATCATCATAGGCGCGTTCACCGATAAACCGCATAAAACAGAAGAGAGCGTGAAAATCAAAATAGCCGTCGAGAAAACACGGCGTGTACCAAAACGATCGGCCATCCAGCCGCTAAACGGAATGCAAACGGCCAAACTCAGGATATAGCTGGCAACGACGGCTTTAAGGCTAAGCGGCGCAACATGGAGGCTAGCCGCCATAGCAGGCACTGCCGTATTGATGATTGTGGAATCCATCTGCTCCATGAAGAGAGCCGTGGCCACAACCCAGGGCAGATACTTTTTGATACGCGCTTCATTCATAGATGGGGAACATGGCGCTGCCAAATTTCAGGCTTCTTCGCAACTTGACACTGCCCTGTGTAACCATACGCAAGTCGTCTCTCATCAAGAGGTTGTCAGACCATATGAATATAATCCTGCCTGATCGAATTTTTTCTCTAGATGAGAAGAATGGGGAGTCTATAATCAAAGTCACTCAATGACTGTTCTTCATTGACAATAACCTCTTTATCTAACAGTAGGTATTTGGAATGAAGTACCCCTTCTCGAAAGGTAATCCTGCCAATTGCATGAAGTTCCATGATCAAACGTGAAGCCATGATGATAAACTCTGGACGCGAGCCATATTTTTTTATGGCATGGTCAAGCCTTTCAATTGCTTTTTCAGGCGTCATTGTTGCTCCTTTGGAGTTGTTTTGTCAAAATCCACTTTATAGCCAGGATATTGTTCACATATGTGTCACAGCCCCCATGTAAAAAAAGGAGCAGGACGACAGAGCCCTCTCTGCCCCTTGAGTTTTTTTATAAAGCTCCTTGTTCAGGATTCCGGAACATGTTATTAGTCGGAATAATCCTCATGAAAGGAAACTTCAGCCTCATACCAATCCTCTTTATCTTCTCCTTGTTGTTCTCCCTTTTGTTTCCAAATGTAGTATGCAGCAAGTCTGATTTCTTTCTCACGCTCTTCCGGTGACATTGAACAAAATTCACACGTACACTCTTCTTCCTGGTGAGATTTATTTCACCGGAATTTCTTTTCCTGTTTTGACTTGGGGCTCGATTTTCGGCACCATGATTTTCAGAACACCATTCTCATAGGTTGCCTCAATTTTATCAGCAGCAACATTTTCGCCTACAGTAAAGCTTCTGTAAAAACTTCCCCATGACCGCTCGATACGGTGAAATCCTTTTTTCTTTTCCTCCTCGCTCTGGGTTCTTTCTGCGCTGATAGAAAGCACATCATCTTCCATCGAAACCTTGATATCCTCTTTTTTGATACCAGGCATATCGGCCTCAATGAAAATGGCCTTTACATCCTCAGCGATATCCACTTTGAAGGATGGAGCCACTAAAGAAGAAAAGAAAGGCGAAACATTGTCGTTCAATACATCCTCAAAGTGCTTCAAATGATCCCGTTTAAAAAGTGCAAGTGACATAACAGTATCTCCTTGTTATAGTTAAAATATATTGATATTGCGCAAGCTACAGGCCTTATTTATATATTATATATATAACGATAAATACTTCAAATTGGAAACAAAAAAAAGAGAGGTGACGATGACTACATTGAAAAAAATCATATTGGATGTCGAGAACGAAATCGGTGGGCCTCAATGGTCGACTTGGAAGAGTCCTCAAGATATCATCTATGTTTATGCGCCTTATGGGGTGGCCCCGGGAGAGGGTGCTGTGACTGAACGATTTGTTGTCAGCGTCCTTGAGAGAGCTATTGCATCGAATGGAAAAACCCTGCCGAGTGATTTTGCTCTTTATGAACACATGATTATTAAAAGCCTGATCTCGTCAACCGGTAACAGTTAAAGAGTTTCAGCGCACTGGAGTTTAGACGATATTTTGCGCACCAAAGGTTCCTCCATCAATTGGTATCACTATTGCTACACGTTTTTTTTCCTTGTCGAGTAACCAGATATCCCGACCACTTTCTATAGTTTCCCTGATCAGCTTCAAAAATTCTCTTGCATTAACGCTGTCGGGATTGCTCATCTGCTTTAAGAAATCATCCAATAAGAGTTCCATACCACTCCCTGTTTTAATAGGTTAACTGAAAAAGCTTTAAAATTTCTGGACATGTGCCCCAATAAAAAGGAGCAAATGGCTATGGTAAAAGCATTACATCTGATAGAATAAAACTGAAAACCGATTCTAAGGCCAAGCAGAACAGGGTTGCTTGAGGGGATTAATTCACCCAGCTTGCGGCGAAAAGGTTAAAATATATTTTGAAAAAGATACCCCGCTGCTTGCAGCGGGGAGACTTCATTGAATTATTGCTAAGGTAATATAAAATCAATGAGTAACGTTTATACCAGTTTCATGGCTGCCGTTGATGTTGACAACCCTGAATGGCGGTAATATCTTCTATGCCCATTGCGGTAGTAATAATATCTTCTATGCCCATTGCGGTAGTAATAATGCTGGTGCTGCCTTCGTCCTCCCAAGTGGATATTTACACCTATACCAGCCTGCGCATCAGTCAGAGGAGTGCCCAAAAACATTCCGGCAATTCCTATGGCTATCAACATGGTTTTTTTCATCATAATTCTCCTGTTCAGTTGTTATTAAATACCGACAGTAATGGTGAAC
>CAINOC010000033.1 GCA_903851385.1 uncultured Chlorobiaceae bacterium
CAACTGGTTCCAAAGAAAAGTTTAAAATATGCGACTTCCCGTCGCACTTACTTATCCTGCATGTATTGGCGGTCTCAACTGACTGAACAGTTGGTCTGTTTGTCAGACAACTCCACAACAAGACTTTCACGTCGCACAGTCCTATAGTACCCATAAGACCTATAAGCCCTATTCTTTCTTCAGATCTTCCTATATTCATCACTAGCACTTGCTTAACATTATAATACCCATCCCCGCCATGCTCAAAGACTCTTACGCCTTTACCTACGAAATGAGCGTACGCGATTACGAGTGCGATATGCAGGGTATTGTCAATAACAGCGTCTATCAGAACTACATCGAACATGTCCGGCATGAGTATTTAAAACAGGTCGGCCTTGATTTCAGCCAGTATACCCGCGAGGGTATTAACCTGGTGGTTGTGCGTGCAGAACTTGATTATAAATATCCATTGACGTCGGGTGATACTTTTGTGGTAGGCATCAATATGCATAGGCAGTCAGCCCTCAAATTTGCAGTTTATCAGGATATTTTCCGTCTTCCCGATTACAAACCTGTTCTGAAAGCAAAAATTATCGTAACAGCGCTTAACAAGCGAGGACGTCCTGAAATTCCAGAAGAATTTGCCGCACTATTCAGTACACCAGCTGTCTGAGACGGGAATACTTATTATTGTTATAACAACACAGAACTCCATGAAACCACTCGTACAGGTAGGACAGGCATATATGGCCCTCAGCGAAGGGGAAGAAAATCTTCGTAAAGGCCTTTTTGAAGAAGCGGCAGCAAGCTACAGTAGAGCAATGATTGTTTCCCGGACAATACCAGAGGATGAGGCGTATGATCACCAGGGATTTGATGCCCTGTGCCATACCGGACTCTCCGCGGCCATGGTAAAGCTTGACAAACATATTGAGGCACTCGCTTCAGCCGACATTGCCATGCACTATTTTAATCGCAGGGGCGAACTCAATCAGGATGAAGGCAAACACTGGATAACCGCAGTGCGCAGTCGCGCAGCAGCTCTTGAAGGCACTGGCCGGCCTGAAGAGGCTCTGAAGGCGTACCGGATGGTCAGCGAAATGATTGCAGAACGTAAGGCTGAAACGCCTGACAAGGAGGAGCAGCTCCGCATAATAGAGGAGCATATTTCCAGACTTAAGGGGGCAGTGTCGGGGAAAAAACCTTCAGGCTATAAAGCCTGGTGGGAGTTCTGGTCGTAATCGGTATGCCGGCCATCAACAAGATACTGGTAATAAGGCTCAGCTCCATCGGGGACATCATTCTTACCACACCGCTCCTCAGGCGCCTGGAGGCAGCCTATCCGGAAGCAGCGGTAGACTATTGCACCAAACCGCCATTTGTCTCCCTTCTTTCAGCAAATCCTCGACTCTCAAAGATATATACAATGGAACAGCTTCCTACTGAGACATATGATCTTGTGGTAGATCTCCAGAACAATCATCGGTCACAAACGATAGTCCGCTCCATCAATGCAACGCAAAAAGTGCGGTATCGCAAAGAGAACTGGAAAAAATGGTTGATGGTGCAGTGTAAACTCAACCTTTACTCAACCACACAAAGCGTTGTTGACCGGTATCGGGCTGCACTTACACAGCCGGAAGTTACTGATGATATCGAGGGTTGTGAGCTTTATCCCTCTGCTGCAGAAAAAGCCTTTGCAGAACCATACATTATAGCGGGCAAAAAAACCCTTGCCCTTTGTTTCGGAGCCAGGCACTTTACCAAGCGCTACCCTTCTCTGCGTTTTGCGGCCCTGCTGTCCATTTTGTGTAAAGACGACTCAGTTCGGGTACTCCTTCTCGGAGGAAAAGAGGACGCCTTTCAGGCCTTGGAAATACTGAACGCATTACCTATGCCATACCGTTCACAGGTAGTCAATCTTGCAGGGAGCTGCACGCTCATGCAGACTGCTGCACTTCTTGAGCAATGTGATGCAGTGCTCACCAACGATACCGGGCTCATGCATATGGCATCGGCATTCGGTCAAAAGCTTTTTGTGCTCTTCGGCTCATCATCATCTGCCTTTGGTTTTCTTCCCTACCATACACCATACGAACTCTTCCAGGTCGAAGGACTTCCTTGCCGCCCATGCTCGCATATCGGCAGGGACCGGTGCCCGAAAGGGCATTTCAGGTGTATGAACGACCTTTCAGAAGAGCTGATAGTCCGCCGTATTGTTGAACACTTCCAGAGAAGCTGATGAAACATCATTTGATTTCCGATAAGAGCTTATAAAATAGTCAGTTATGGATGATGAAAGAAACGTAAAAAACCGGCTTCAAGGTTTTTTCCATCAGGTTGGAAAAATGGTGCAAATAGTTTACCTTTAATGTTCAAATTTGCAGATGGTGTTCACTGGGTAACCTCTGAAGCCGTGGGGCTGGTCTGCGCAATGCCAGACCCTCGCCGTTTTGCAAGCAACTGAGGAGTAATAATGATTATCAGCTATTTGCGCTATGGAAACAAACAAACTATACGAATGTACAGTCATCATTGACGGCGGGCTTCAGGACGAAGCTATCCTGGCCGCAATGGAACTGGTTAAGCGGGTTATTACCGAAAAAGGCGCTACTATCAGCAATGTTCTCGAAATCGGCCGTCGCAAAACAGCGTATCCGATCAAGAAGAAAACCATTGGATACTACGCCCATATCGAATTTACCGCTGCAACAAATGTTATTGCAGAGATTGAAAAAGTATTCCGTTATGAGGAAGAACTTTTACGTTACCTGATTATTCATCTCACCAGTGCGTTCCTTGAAATGCGCAAGAGAGTTGAGAAATACAGTGTAGTCATAGGTAGTCCGGAAGACGTCGCCGCCGCAGAGGCCGCTGCTTCCGATACAGTTGGAAAATGATCGTCAGGTTAAGTTTGAAAGCAAGCTGAGAAGTGATTCCTTTTGAGAATAAAACGGAGAAGATGCTATGGCTGAATTAAAAATGCCTGAGATTAACAGCGTTATTGTTGCTGGAAATCTTACAAAGGACCCTGTTTTTAGGCAAACTAATTCAGGCGGAACGCCTGTCGTTAATTTTTCAATTGCATGTAACAGAAGATTCCGGGACAGCAATCATCAGTGGCAGGAAGATGTCTGCTATGTTGGTGTTGTCGCATGGAACAAGCTTGCCGAAAGTTGCCGTGACAACCTGAAGAAAAGTTCAGCAGTTCTCGTTGATGGCGAATTACAGAGCCGCACATGGAAAGCGCAGGACGGATCATCCAGGACCGTTGTCGAAATAAAGGCCAGAAGAATCCAGTTCCTCAACAAGAGAAAGAAGAATGGCGAGGAGGATGAAGAGGGCTTTATTGAGGATGACTGTCACGATACCCATCATGGAGAAGTTCATGATGAAGATCCCGGTCATATTTACGAATACAAATACCTTTCTTCCGATTGAGAGGATAGGGTAAGCTTAATTTTGTAATAACTTATGAGACAAAAATTTACACAATCACAAGGCCACAAATCGCAGGGTAATAAATCCTTAAGCAATGCGCTGGCTTCGAAAAAGAAAGTGTCGAAAAATCAGGTTGTATTTTTCGATTACCGCGACGAGCGTAAGCTGAAAAGATTTATCAACGATCAGGGAAAAATTATTCCTCGTCGCATCACCGGGCTTTCTGCCAAAGAGCAGAACCTTCTGACCCATTCAGTGAAGTGGGCACGGTTCCTGGCAGTAATACCTTATGTTGTCGATGAATACAAATAACCAATTTCGCAATCTATTGAACGAGGAAGCTAAGCAGTGAAAGTCATTTTAAGAAAAGATGTGGCTACCCTTGGCGATGCAGGAGAAGTTGCTACCGTTAAAAACGGTTATGCAAACAACTTCCTGATTCCGCAGGGTATAGCTATCAGAGCTACCGAGGGAACGCTCAAAGCTCTTGAAACAGAGAAAAAACAGCAGGCTAAAAAGGTCGAGCTGTTGCGCAAGAGCGCACGTGAACATGCTCAGAAAATCGAGCAGTTGTCATTGAAGGTTTACGCCAAAGCCGGCGAATCGGGTAAACTGTTCGGAACAGTGACCTCGGCTGATATCGCAGATGCCCTTAAGGTTCAGGGTTTCGATGTCGACCGCAGGAAAATCACTATTGAGGCTCCGATCAAGTCACTCGGCAAGTATGAGGCTGACGCAAAAATCTTTATGGATATCACCGTAAAGGTTCACTTCGAAGTTGAAGCAGAAGGCTCAGAAGCCTGAGGATTCTTTTTCGGAAGATACCAGAGTAAAAAGGATTACGGGTTAACCCGTGACCTAAAGCTCCGTAACAGCTATGTTGTTACGGAGCTTTTTTTTTGCCGCTCAGGCAAACAGCTTTCTGTAAGTCACTCCTGCCGGTTTCGAATGATTGCTGTCTTGGTGTAATTTTATGCGCAGAATTACTGAAAAACACCTTCAATTAACTACATTAAAAAGATGTTATGCGTATTGAAACGACAAAGTAGTCTTTTACGAGCGCAAGAAAACGCAACTCCAACACCTATTCCGCACTCTCCTTCACGAGCTGATGACTGACAAGATCCGTGTTCACAACCTCATCTTAGGAATAAAATGAAAATCAGAGAGATAACGGTTAAGAACTTTCGACTGCTTGAGGGCGTTGATCTGTGTCTTGAGAACGACACGACGCTGATCGTTGGAAGAAACAACAGTGGAAAGACTTCTCTGACTGAACTGTTTCGCCGTCTGTTGGGTGAGAGTTCTCCAAAGTTCAAGCTCGAGGATTTCTCGCTGGGAACGCATGAGAGATTTTGGGAGGCGCGAGAGCTTTTCCGGAATAATCATGAAGAAAACGTGGTTCGGGAGAGATGCCCGCGATTTCTATTGCCCTAAGCATTGAATACTCGGATGACGAAGATCTGGGGACTCTCTCCGACTTTATCGTCGATCTCAATGAGGCATGCATGACGGCCAAGATTGTTATCACGTACGCTCTTGGTGCGGGAAAAATTGCCAACCTTTTCGACGACCTCAACGACGATCGTCGAGGTTTTTTTCGGGCGCTCCGAGATCGCGTCCCTAAATTGTTCGAGGCCTGTGTGGAAGCTGAAGATCCTAATGATCCGACGAATACGAAACTCCTAGAAAGCCAGAATCTGAGGGCCGTCCTTCAATTTGGGTTCATCAACGCACAACGGGCGTTGGACGATTCGACAAACAAGGAAAAGGCGGTTTTGGGGAAAGTTTTCGAGCGCCTGTTTACTTCTGCTTCTGCGGCCGGAGCGGGACCCGATGACAAAGCGAGGGCAGCGACTCTTAAAACTGCGGTTGAAGGAGTTCAGACCCAGATCGACACAGACTTCAATGATCAATTGAGAGCGTTGGCACCTACTTTCGCTCTCTTTGGTTACCCTGGTCTTTCAGATCCCCGACTTCGAACAGAGACAGAGCTAGATGTTCAGCAATTACTCTCCAATCATACAAAGGTCACTTACTCTGCTCCAGATCCTGATGGTATTAACCTACCGGAGTCTTACAACGGCCTCGGATCCAGAAACCTGATTTTCATCCTTCTCAAGCTTTTCGAGCTATTCCGTGAATTTTCGATATCACAGCCGGAATCAGGAGTTCATCTTATTTTCATTGAGGAACCCGAAGCCCACCTGCACCCGCAAATGCAGTCGGTTTTTATCCGTCAGCTAAATAGTGTCTGAACGAAAAGACGCTATGATATTATATAATAATATGTTATATTGATATTTCAAGATCGAAAATATTTGAAAATTTCAGTGAATCCTTGATCAAAAGCGTAATAACCCCTGATTATAAGCATTGTTGACTGAAA
>CAINOC010000034.1 GCA_903851385.1 uncultured Chlorobiaceae bacterium
CCGCTTTCTACAGAGTTTACTCCACTCGGAACCAGTCCAGTTGCAAATATTTCCCCATCCTTCAGAATCACGGATTTTGCTGCAAGCGAACCCACATCAACTCCAGCAAAAAAATTTCCACTTATCGACATCGCATTCTCCCTGGTTTCTTATTATTTAAAATCAATCCTGAATAAACTTTACTGAGATCATCTCTTCTTCTTTCTCTTACACCTAGTATATTGATTTGACTATTCTGAAGCACAAAAAGCTGCTACTCTGACCATCATTATCAGTTTCATTATAGACCTATAGATTATAAAGCGTTGTGAATGAAGAGCTAAAAACGCGCGGGATTTAGTCCTTTTGCAAGCGACATAAACTCTTCCCTGTCGCTTATTCCTACTAAATTTTAATAACGTGCACAGAGTAAGCTTTCAACCAGAAAAATTAATCCAGAACAGTACTTACTCCAGCTCTGTCAAGTAAGCTTATTCTTAAAATGAAGAATAAAGGGAATGTTTCAAATCCCGTTTAAGAGGTATATTGACTCCCGCAAATAGGTTATGACAGGAACTAATTTTTTCCGATATCTCCGAATAAAAGATTATCAGCAAAAGATCAGAACTATGTTTACAGGGACAGAAGATTGCCCGGAAAAAAACTATTTAGACTGCATCACATTGTGGTGAATGGTCTTTTCGTAAATGAAGCATTACTCCAAAAGCAAGATACATTGGTATGAAAACAAGAAATACGGACCATGTTCCGAATAATTCTCCTGCAAACCCTCCGATAACAGGACCAATTACAACACCTAACATCGTAAACAATGAAAAAACGGCAGCTGTTTTCCCTTTTTCAGCATTTGCATTTGCAACGCGGGTAACATTGACAAGATTGAACATACCAAGGCCGATACCAATAAGTATTGTCCCTGCAACAATAAATGACGGATTCAAAAAACACGAAATAAGTGATAATCCTGAAACTACGATTGCGATACTTCCAAGGTAGAAGCGGTGCTCTCCAAGTTTTTCCAATATCCTTCCAAGCGTAAAGAGTGTTACAATAAAAATCAGCCCTTCTATTGAAACAAACAGTGAGGCGATAGGGGGGGTGAAATGAAATACACGAATGGCAATAACAACAATGAAGGCATTGAAACAGGAAAATGTTGCCAATGCCAACGCTTCTGCACCAGAAGCCTCGATCAGGTTCCGATCCTTAAAGAACTCTTTGAAATGGGAAAGTCTTTCGCCAAGGGAAACGCTTTCTGAATGTGCATTTTCTGGAAAAATCGCAGTAACGCCAAAAACGAGAAGTAAAATTAAAGCACTTATAATATAAAAGGTAATTTCGAACCCCCAGTATTTACTTAGAGATGCTCCAAACAATGGCCCGAGAAAAACCAGACCAAATGAATGTGAACCTCTTTGCCACCCTGCTTTGCCACTCCCAACCTTTTTCACAAACTCAAGAAAGACGCTGGTCATAGGAATAAATCTGAACGCAGTAAAAAGGCTGAGAAAAGCTACAGCGATTATGAGAGAATTGGAGGATCGTGCAAACGGGAAAAAGAGGTAGATGATAGCACTTATAACGGTACCAAATAGAAATACTTTTCGCGGGCCAACATAATCAACTAGAAACCCAATAGGCAAGACAGTAACAAGCAAACCGATACCCTGCACGCCCCCGATCAACCCAATTTGAGATGCAGTTGCTCCAAGTTTGACTGCATAGAGCGTTAAAGCCATCTGCGCAACACCCATCCCCATTCCGCTAACTACAGAGAACAGAATAAACTGTAAAAGCAGTTTATTCTTAAGAATCGTTTCTTTCATTATTTAAAAATTTAATTATTTGCTGTTTACTTAAGCAGTGTCGGTGTTTCTGGGGCGGATAGAGATAAATGCAATAAGTCCAATAAAAAGAACTGTTGATAATGCAGCTGTCGATGCACCAAAATAAAAGGTTGCCGCTGGAGATACCTTATCCCAAAGAAGACCGCCAATCAAGCTGGCAGGAAGCGCTACTATCCCGATGGCTGTTGCGTAGACACCAAAAGCTGTTGCCTTGAAATCCGGAGGAATAATCGTGGCAAGAAACGCCTTTTGTATCCCCTCGGTTAATCCCATGAACAATCCATATAACGCAAATAAAATCCATATTTCCGTACTGCTTCGGGCAATTGCAAAACCATAGTAAAGGGCTGTAAACAAAATGAATCCAAGGAGAATAAGCCGTTTTTTACCGAATTTATCCGCAATCATTCCTGCCGGTATCGCTGAGAGAGAGTAAATCAGATTAAACATCAGATAGACCACAGGGATAACCATTGTCGGAATACCAAGCTGAGAGGCCCGCAAGATCAGAAAGACGTCACTGGAGTTCCCAAGGGCGAAGAGAGTGGCAATGAGGATAAAAAACCTGACCTTTCCATCGAAATGCTTGAAGGTGAGCTTTGGACGCTCAATTTTATCAGCCTGAGCTGATTGTTTTTTCTCTTTGATGAAGGCAACAATAATCAATACAGCAATGACGCCAGGAATCATAGAACTCAAAAAAACAACCTTGAAGTTGTTATAATGCTGGAGAAGTATGAGCGCTATAGCTGGACCAATAACGGCTCCCAAAGTATCCATTGACCGATGAAAGCTGAAAGAACGGGCAAGATTGCTTTTGTCAGAAGATTCAGCGATAATTGCATCCCGTGGGGCAGTGCGGATTCCTTTACCAAGGCGATCAACGAAGCGAAATGCAAGTACCTGCTGCCATGACCCTGCCAGAAAAATTATCGGGCGACTAAGGGTTGAAATTGCATATCCTGCCAACATAAGGCCCTTACGCTTGCCGATCCGGTCTGAAATCCAACCAGAAAAGGCCTTAAGCAGGCTTGCTGTTGATTCGGCAATTCCCTCGATGAGACCAATTGTGGATTTATTAACTCCGAGGATGCTCGCAAGAAATATCGGCACCAGAGGATAGATCATCTCCGAACTGATATCCATAAAAAAACTGACCAGGCCAGCAAAAAAAACATTCTTGCTAAAACCGAAATATTTCTGTTTTTGATGCATAAAGAGGTGATTTTCAGATAATAATGACGTCAATCACAGATGATTCATCTTTTTGCATAAGGATTAAACTCGTTAGTAAACACATCGGATGGTTTTACTTCACCAGGTTTGATCGCTCCATTACTCTCAAGGATCACTATCCATTTTTTAATATCCTGCTCACTGACTGTAAACTGCTTTGCCGGCAAGAGATCAGGTACTCGCGCAATCCCTGATCTTTTCTCAATAATTTTGACCGCCTCGGTTTTGTTGAGGTCACTCGACTCGATGAAATCTACAGTAGAGAGAATTGCCTTGACAAACCGCCGTACAGCGTCAGGGTTATTCTTGATAAAATCATCACTGAAAGCCCAACCACCAGTCTGGTTAATCCCCAAAGCTTCGAAGTCCGTAAGAATGGCTTTGATACCTCCTCTCTTTTTGATCAGAGAAGCTGTTGGTTCGTTGATAGCGATTGCTGCTACATCACCCTGCCTCAAGGCCTGCTCTTGCTGCCCAGCATCCCTCAACGTAACAAACTCAACTTTATTGGGATCAAGGCCCTTACTTTTCAAGTATACCACCAATGGATACCATGTGATAGTCTGTGGACTGGCCACTACCTTTCGTCCGATAAGATCTTCAGGTTTTTGATAGGGCCCATTTTCTAATACCAGATAACTGACATGAGATCCTTTTGCCGAAGAGATTGATGTAGGAACAACAATCTTGACTTTATTGCCGGCTTTTCTGGCTTGAATCATGGCGGTACTAATTGAGGCTGCTGCATCATTCTGACCTGCTGCTATCGATACAATATTGGCGGGACCGTGAGCCTGTTTGCCTGTCCACTGGATCTTGACCCCTTCTTTCTCAAAAAAGCCTTTCTCTTCGGCGACATAAGCCAGATCTGAGAGTGTATCCGGAAGACGAATCGTCACTGCCTTATTTGTTTCAGGTTTACTTTTTTTATGAGCCAATGGCGGAGAAGCGTTATTGGAGCAACCTCCCTGCGTTATTGCTGTCAGGAGTAATAACGCGAATGTTATGCGTTGCATGGAAATATGAAGTGATACAGTCTTCATGATCGTATTTTTGCATTGCGAAACTTTACCTCCCTAACGAGAGGAGGCGAGCCTCCTCTCGTTTCATATCCATCAGAACTGGGGAAAACTCCACCTTGGCAACGTATCCCCTTTGTTTTCTCCTGAATATATGCGGAAGATATCGTGAATCGGCCCGCTCCGATTTATGGTATTGAACAGATCTCTGGTGGTATATCCATACTGCTTGTAAATGGTGGCAATTTTTTGCGCCAGATCAAAGTGCCAGCTTGTTTCCGGTGTGCGATGCCCTTCAAGCGCTGAACCGACCGTAGGCTGCCAGACACTGGCAAAACAGAGTGCTCCTTTGGAGGCAAAAAACTCAATTCCTTCAAGTGTGGAATCTTTCGGCTCAAGCCCCCCGACTATATTGGAACGAACATTTCCCTTACCAAAAACTTCAGCTGCATAGACAATTGCTTCAACCCAGTGCTCCCAACCACCGTTTCGCTTGTCTTTGCCCGGGCAGATGGCCTTGAATATGTTTTTATCCCATATTTCAATGTCAATAGCGACACTGGAGTAACCAGCCTCTTTGTACTTGTCGATTACCTTCAGGTCTAACGGAGCGCCTATGACTGCGGTTCCAACAATGTTATCCAAACCAGTCCGCTCTTTGATTTCATCGGCTACATCCAGGTAGTATTCCACTTCCCGACGCTCAGGGACAAAACCGCCAGTGAGATTAAGGTGCCCGGCGAAACCTGCTGAACGCGCAAGAACATAGGCTTCACCAACTTGCTGAGGGGTTTTGATAAATATTTCACGGTGTTTCAGGCCTGCCGTAGTGTTGATATTGCAGAAGAGGCAGTCCTCGCCCCTGTCTTTCAATGAGCATTCAACGCTATAGCAGACAGAAAAACTCCCCTCGGTAAAAAGCGTGGCAATTTGATTAAATGTATGGCCAGTGCTTAGTTTATAATCGACCAGGGGAGTTCTTTCAAAAAAATTGACCGCACCAACTCTTTCCTTTCCTTTAAAAAGAACAGGTTTGCTATTCTCTTCTTTCAGGCGATACTGCGATCTTGGATCCCAGCGAAAAGGGAAAAAAAGGCCGTGAGGAAGATAAAACCCATGGGGAAGAAGGCAGTCAGAATCAAGGATTTTATTCATCCCAACATGCTGCTGCTCCAGGCAGTCTGTACCGATACCAAATTTCCTGAGATCATCCGGATCAAAACTGACCCCTTCAATACCTAGATCAATCTTTAATTCAACCTCTTCCAAAAGCGTATTCCTGGCAGAGTCATTTTTCGTTTCTACGTCTAAAAGCTCCACATTTAAATCACTTAGCGTTGAAGTCATGCTCTTTCACTCCTCAGTTTATAATATTGGTGATTTATAGCATTTCAATGAATGCACTGACTCGATTGTGCTCCTGTTCGTGCTGCAACCCAAATTCGCTCTCATGAATGTAGGTCGGTATTCCGGTCTCGCGTTTGATGACATCAACAACTGCTCTCGAAATAGATGCCTGAGTATTACATCCCCATCTGTGTATAAAAATGACGCCGTCGGCCCTTGATCTCCTGATCTGTTCAATTGTCCAGCGCGATCGTTCCTCGATGCCCTGTTCATAGGGATAGTTAAGGGTGGCTTTGGCGAGATTATAAAACGGGTCGCCCTCTTCATCGACGAGCGCGTTAATGGTGCTCCAACCATCGTCTTTACCGACAACTATTGCGCCGTCGACTTCACTTCTGGCATTATTAACCCCTACACAGGAGCCAAGAATAAACAATCGCTTAGGGTTATCTGGAACACCGTGCCCCTTGATACCATTTTCAACCCGTTCAAGAAGAAACTTTTTTGCCTCTTTGAGCACACTCAAGGATGCTTTGGTATCACCATATTCAAGATGCCCAAGCGAGGAAAGTGTCTGACGATCATCACTGTTAGTGGGGGGAATATCAGCCGACCACCAGAGATCAGCCAATTCGATTGACAAGCAGCGACCTTCATTATGAAGCTGTATCGCCTTCAACAAATCCTCATCCGTAGTTGTTCTCCCAGTAGATTCATCAAGAAGTTTGACCAATTTTCTTAGGTTTTTGGAAAAATATTCAATCGCCCATGGCTTATCGGCCTGATTGCGCAAGGGAAAGTCCACGTTGAACAACTTGACATTTTGATTTGGGCCATGCCGATGTGCCTCGACACCGTATGAAACATCTGAGCAGCGCAAGGTTGTGTATGGAGCAACAATGTCTATACGCAGATCGCCTTCCTGGATATGCTCATAACCGGCTGTCTGGCAGGCTTCGAAGGACATATCATGGTGAGATTTTTCTTTCTTTTCCTTCCTGATCTGTGCGTTTTCGTAAATATTCTTCCCATGATGGCGGCCATTGTTCCAGTTCCCGACATTTGCCGGCCTGAGAGCAATCGTATCAGCGGCGGTATAGGGATCAATTGTCTGTCCACCCTGAATAAATGCTATGCTTTTACCGTTATCCCTCGCTTTTTCCATCCTGTCACTTAACGTAAGACTCAAGTACTGGGTTTTGAGTACTGTCGGTAGCGTCTCATCTTTACTTCCCCGACTCCCTTGGTGCAGATTGATTTCGAATGCATGTGGATATTTTACGGGACCTTCTTCTGTCAAATAGTGCCAAATCTCTTCGGGAGTGGCAACAGATCCATCGCTGAACGTTATGTCATCAGTCTCCAGGAACTTATCCTTATTCTCTTCCGAATATCTAAATAACTGTTTACTCATATTCTCTCCTTAACGGTATAGAATTAGAATTTTACATCAAAAGAAATAGTCCAAATCATATACTGCATGCCTGCCGATTGCTATTATATCTTGACGCAACAGACAAAGACCAATAACTGAAAACTGAGTATTCAGTTAACAACAAAAAAAAGCTGATCTCATAAAAGGAAGAGTCAGCTTTCTTATAAACTTTTTTTTTGAAAAAAAACTATATAGACGCTAAATCTATTGAATCGTGATGTTTATAAAGAAAACAACAATATATATGTAAAATACTATCCGGTATCATAAATGGCGCTTTATCTGGTTACATCAAAAAATGACCTCTATAAAACTTATTAAACTGTTCACTTTACAAGTCTTTAATAATCAAACATTAAGACCTATTTATAAATACCTGTTAACCGGCATATTGCATACCATATTTTAGCTTCACATATATTCACTTCTTGAAAATTGTTTTTTCAACTATTTATTTATATAAAATAAAACGATGAATTATCAACTTTAAGATGTGACCATAATTCAAGATTCTTCAAATTGCGGAAGAACACATAAACTATCATTCCGCAATCTGCAGTATTATAAAGCTACCGTATGTACATTATAGCTTATGATTTACAGCATTTCAATGAATGCGCTCACACGGTTGTGCTCCTGTTCGTGCTGTAATCCAAATTCGCTCTCATGAATATAGGTCGGTATTCCTGTCTCGCGCTTGATGACATCGACAACCGCTCTGGAAATCGAGGCCTGAGTATTGCAACCCCATCTGTGGATAAAAATAACCCCCTCAGCCCTTGACTTCTTGATTTGCTCGATCGTCCACTGAGCCCTTTTTTCAATATCCTGCTCATATGGATAGTTAAGGGTGGCTTTGGCAAGATTATAGAAGGGGTCACCCTCTTCATCAACGAGAGCGTTAATGGTGCTCCATCCATCATCCTTGCCAACGACTATTGCGCCATCGGCTTCACTTCTGGCATTGTTTACCCAGACACAGGAACCAAGAACAAACAATCGCTTAGGATTATCAGGAAGACCGGGTCCTTTTACACCATTTTCAACTCTCTCAAGCAGAAATTTTTTTGCTTCTTTCAGAACGCTCAGAGAGGCTTTAGTATCCCCGTATTCAAGATGACCAAGAGAAGAAAGTGTCTGACGATCGTCACTGTTTGTGGGAGGAATATCGGCCGACCACCAGAGATCTGACAATTCAATAGATAAACGCCGACCTTCGTTATGCAGTTTTATAGCCTTCAATAAATCCTCTTCAGTCGTGGTTTTTCCAGTTGTTTCATCAAGAAGCTTTACCAACTTGCGCAGGTTTTTGGAAAAATATTCAATCGCCCATGGCTTATCGGCCTGATTGCGTAAGGGAAAGTCCACATTAAACAGCTTGACATCCTGATTGGGGCCATGGCGGTGTGCCTCAACACCGTAAGAAACATCTGAACAGCGCAGAGTGGTATACGGGGCAACGATGTCTACACGCAGATTACCCTCCTGTATATGCTCATAGCCTGCGGTCTGACAAGCCTCGAAAGTCATATCATGGTATGATTTTTCTTTCTTTTCCTTCCTGAGCTGGGCATTTTCGTTGATATTCTTTCCATGAGATCTTCCATGGTTCCAGTTACCAACATTAAATGGCCTGAGGGCAATCGTATCGGCTGCAGTGTATGGGTCAATCGTCTGCCCTCCCTGAATGAAAGCAATACTTTTACCGTTATCCTTGGCCTTCTCCATGCGATCACTCAGCGTAAGACTCAAATATTGGGTTTTGAGTAGTGTCGGAAACGTCTCATCCCTGATTGCACGGGAACCCTGATTGAGGTTGATTTCAAACGCATGCGGATATTTTTCAGGGCCTTCTTCAGTCAGATAGTGCCAAACTTCTTCGGGAGTTGCGACAGATCCATCACTGAAGGTTATGTCGTCACTTGTCAGAAACTTTTCCTTGTTTGCTTCCGAATATCTGAAAAGCTTTTTGCTCATATATTCTCCTTAACGGTTTTAAATGAAATCGTCACACTTGAAACAACGTACTAAGCGATATGGCGTTCCTCCTGCCAGATGGTTGCCCTTTTCTCCAGAAAGACAAAAAAATAATTTGTGCACAATCCAATGAGTGCCATAGTGATAATAGCCGAATACAATCTGGTCGGCTGAAACGTGTTCTGAGAATCAATAATCATAAAACCAAGGCCCGCCGAAGCTCCAATCATTTCCGCTGCTACCAACAGTAAAATCGCACTTGCACCCGCTAACCTGACTCCTGTGGCAAGGGAAGGTATCAGCGATGGTATGACAACTTTCTGGAAGATAACCCAATCGCTTGCTGCCATTGAACGGGCACATTTGATCAGATAGGGATCTACGTTTCGTACACCGTTAACTGTGTTCAAAAGAATTGGCCAGACACAAGCATAACTGATAACGGCAACCTTTGAAAATTCACCGATCCCAAACACAAAAATGAATATAGGAAACAGGGCAAAGGCAGAGGTTTGGCGAAAGAGTTGCAGAACGGGATCAACAAACTTTGCAAACGAAGGATACCATCCAATACCGAGCCCCAAAGTGGTCCCTGCAAAAAAGGCAACCAGAAAACCTAACAGTGCTCGTTGGAGACTCACCTCGGTATGCTTTAACAACTCTCCGGAGAGTGACAGCTCAATGAACGTTACAATCACCTCGGATAAAGGAGGGAGGAAGGTGGACTTGATCAAACCGACTCTGGGAATAACCTCCCACAGCACCAGGAACAAACTTATAGAGACTATTGATTCCCATTTCACAATGTGCTTCATTTGCATTTCTTATATGTTATGAGAATACTGATTGTTCCGTGAGTGCTTACTCTCGTCTCTTTAGCATTATTTTTTCTTAAGCTCCTCATTTTTTTGCATACGGGTTAAACTCATTGGTAAAAACATCTGATGCTTTTACTTCACCCGGCTTGATGGCTCCGTTACTTTCAAGAATGCTGATCCATTTTTTAATATCCGGCTCGCTGACAAAAAACTGTTTAGCTGGAGTAAGTTCCGGCACTTGAGAAACAATCCCATTCCGTTTTTCGATAATTTTTTTTGCCTCTGTTGAGCCTGCCGGATCTGACTTTATGAAATCAACTGCTGCCAGAATGGCTTTGACAAAACTTCTAACAGCTTCAGGATTCTTTTTAATAAAATCATCACTGAACGCCCAGCCGCCTATCTGGGGAATCCCAAGAGCAGCAAAGTCAGTAAGAATTACCTTGACACCTCCTCTTTTAATGAGCAGGGAAGCGGTTGGTTCAGTTATGGCTATGGCCGCCACCTCACCCTGCCTCAAAGCCTGTTCCTGCTGCCCGGCATCCCGCAGAGCAATAAATTCAACCTTATTGGGGTCAAAGCCCCTGTTTTTAAGATATTCTACCAAAGGATACCAGGTAATTGTCTGTGGACTTGCAACCACCTTATGACCGATTAGGTCTTCCGGTTTTTTATACGGCCCATTCTCTAACACCAGATAACTTATAAGGGGTACCTGTTCTGATGAAATTGCTGAAGGGATAACAATCTTAACTTCATTACCTGCTTTTCTGGCCTGAATCATGGCTGTACTAATCGAGGCTCCCGCGTCATTCTGACCAGCCGCAATCGATACTATATTGGCTGGACCATGGGCCTGTTTACCGGTCCACTGAATCTTGACCCCCTCCCTTGCAAAAAAGCCTTTCTCCTCAGCTACAAAAGCCAACTCTGAAAGTGTCTCAGGTAGACGAATCGTAACGTCCTTTTTTTGATGGGCATTACTCTCTTCGTTAGATGATCCGATGGTAGCTTTTTGGGTACACCCCCCCATAGTCATCATTGAGAAAAACAACAAACCTACTGATATTCGTTGTATAAAGATGCGAATCGATGTTTTGTTCATTGTACTTATTATTGAAACGTCACTGTAATTAGAAAACAAATAAACCCTGGGGCTCAGAGAACTGCGGATGGATAAATGACCTCAGCTATATTTTGACTGCCTACATAACTTTTTTCACTCCCGGCATCACCGTTCTGGAGTAATTTCCAAACATCATGACGAATCCTGTTGAACTCGGCTGATGAACGGATACCAAAACGCGGTCTAGGTAGCTGAATACTCACGACCTCCTTGATTCGCCCCGGGTTGACGGTCATTACAGCAACACGGTCAGATAGAAAAACAGCTTCGTCAATACTGTGGGTTACAAACACAATTGTTTTTCCTGTTTTTTCCCAAATAAGAAGCAGCTCATCCTGCAATGTTTCCCTGGTCTGTGCATCCACAGCGGCAAAAGGTTCGTCCATCAAAAGCACTTCGGGATCATAAGCCAACGCTCTGGCAATAGCTACTCGTTGCTTCATACCACCTGAAAGCTCATAGGGAAAACGGTCAGCAAATCCCTGTAACCCAACAAGATTGATATATTTATCACTTATGGCAGCGCGCTCTTTTTTTGGAACACACTTGATTTCCAAACCAAGCTCAACGTTCTGCCGTACACTCCTCCAGGGGAACAAGGCATATCCCTGCAGAATAATCCCCCGATCAAGGTCAGGCCCTGTTATGAGTTTACCGTCGATAAATATTTCACCTGACTTTACCGGGGCAAGACCGGCAAGCATATCAAGTAACGTTGATTTACCACAACCGCTAGGACCAACAATTGAAAGAAATTCACCCTTTTGCACATTGAGATTGACTCCTTTGATTGCGGTAAATTCCTTCGTCTTATTCCCTCCCCTTTTAACACGATACACCCTATCGACATTTTTAATGATAATCTTGTCCACGGTGCTCCGTTTTATATCGGGGTTATTTTGAAAAGAGAACCATATGCATACACTCGAAACAATTATATCGGGAGATATGCCATTATGATTCTATCAGAATGGGAAGTTTAGGCATATTATTATGATAAATAAATCCCTGTAAAGGGGTAACTTCTATACCATAATTAAGTTAGCCATAATCACAGTACTTACCGATTAGCAGAGCGGGCCGTGGTTATCCATAATTTTTCAGTCTACTCTCCGGTAAATTCACGGACTCTCAACGATACTCCAAGAGATGCCGCCAATGCTCTACAAGCACCTATATCGACACCAGGAAGATTAACCACAGAAGCTATCACATGAGGAATCAGTTTTTTCGCATCACGAATAAAATCGCAAACACCTTTGAATCCATCAGCTCCAAACGGTGTATTACAAAGTCGTATATAAGTCGTTGTATCGGGGGCGTTGAGGCTTACAGAAACAGAGTCAATCAACCCAACTAATTCAGGAATGATGTTACGGCCATGAACAAGATTGGCCTGACCATCTGTATTGATCCGAATAGGGGTGTTATAAGTTTTTTTCAGTTCTTGCGCAATACGAACAACCAGTTCAAGCCTGATCAGCGATTCACCAAATCCACAAAAAACTATCTCATCAAATCCTTTTTGATCAGCAACAGCAAGCATGACCTCTTCGAAAGTCGGCTCTGCAAGCAGGAATAAATCATTACCATGCAATTTGTACTCATCAAACTTAGGACAGAATATGCAGATATTTGAACATCGATTGGTGATGTTCAGGTATAGAGAGTTCCGGATTTTATATGCAACAGTTACCCCTTTTTTTTGTGGTACCGGGGTTATTTTATGTTCAGACATAAGGAAAAGCCTTCAAGCTACAACTTTTGATAAATTGAGAGAACTAAACCAAAAACGCAGGAAATCCAACATTACGCATCGCATCTTTAAGTTGCTGCAACCCAAGACGATCATCATCAAAACACACCGTTACGGTTTTTAACAACAGGTTCACCCTGACCCCACGAACATCAGGAATCTCCTCAAGAGCCATGCCGACTCTCTCAGCACAATCTTTCGTTGTAATGGTTGGGACAGACCATTCCACCTCCAGAAACTCCTTATAGTTACAGGTACAAGCCATAATCCTCCTCCATGTTATAATTAATTTTCAATGGCACATATCGTAGAATCATCCTCAAGCAAAACTCTTTCCTGCTTCGGAGATTCCTGCTGATTACTGACAGACATTCTCCAGTAGAATCCCTTTTTTGCCAATAACTCAGCATGGTTACCTCGCTCCGTGACTTCGCCATGATTGATGACCAGAATCTTATCGGCACCACGAATCGTACTCAGCCTGTGTGCAATAACAAAGCTGGTACGTCCCTCCATCAAGCGGTGCATAGCCTCCTGGATATGCCGCTCCGTTCGAGTATCGACGCTGCTTGTCGCCTCATCCAGAATAAGGATTGCCGGATCTGCCAAGATTGCCCTTGCGATAGCAAGCATTTGACGCTGACCATGGCTTAAATTACTTCCACGTTCTGCTAACAGAGTATCGTATCCATTCGGCAAGAGATGGATAAAGGTATCGGCGTTCGAGAGGCGAGCTGCCTCAATAATATCTTCATCATTAGCATCTAAACGTCCGTAACGAATATTTTCTTTCACGGTTCCGGAAAAGAGAAAGGTATCCTGAAGTACAATACCAAGCTGTTGACGGAGTTCAACCTTCGGAATGTCACGGATATCTCGACCATCAATCTGAATAGTGCCAATGTCGGTTTCATAAAAACGGGTCAATAGATTTACAATGGTAGTTTTTCCTGCACCGGTTGGCCCAATCAACGCTATCGTCTGTCCAGGGCGAGCGTGAAGACTAACTTCTTTCAAGACAGGGACACCTTTCTGATAAGAGAATGAAACGCAGTCAAAAAGAACATCTCCTTTAATTTTTTGAACCAGATCAACATGGTGAGCATCTACTTCCGGATTCTCATCAATAATATCAAAAACACGCTCTGCTCCAGCCATAGCTGACTGAAGCATATTGTACAGAATTGCAATTTCATTCATTGGCCGTCCAAACTGACGGGTATAGCTGATAAACATCGCAATTATACCAACCGTCGTCATACCAAAAATTGCCATAAAACCTCCAACACCAGCAACAATAGCATAGGCTGTGTTGTGAATGGTATTCATCATCGGGCCAGTTAAACCACTATAGCTCTGTGCCCTGATACCAGCTTGACGAAAATCTTCATTGACCACATCAAACTGAGTGGTAAATGTTTTTTCCTGGCCATAGGCTTTAACTACTTTCTGCACACTAATGGTCTCTTCCATAAATCCGTAAAGACGACCCAAAGCCGCCTGCTGAACACGAAACCGGATGCGGGTTTTCGCAGCGAGCCACCGATTACCAAGGATCGTCAACAGTGATATGGTAACAACACTCACAGCTGCCAACCGAGGATTGATAATGAACATTGCAATTGCTACTCCAACTGTACTCAATGAGCCTGAAACGATCTGCGCAATGCAATTGCTCAAAACCTGGTTGATATTTTCCACATCAGAGGTCAGACGACTCATCAGCTCTCCATGAATGCGCCTGTCAAAAAAATTAAGCGGCAGATGCAGCAACTTGCTGAAAAGATCTGCACGCAGATCTCTCATTGTGCGCTGAGCTGCACCTGCCATCACATAACTTTGCAGCAGATAAAGCGCCCCACTTGAGAGATACACAAGGAGCATCAACAAGAGAATTTGTGACAGACCATTCAAGTTGCGGGTGATAATGTGACCATCAATAACTCTACCGAGCAGAAACGGCCCTATGAGATCCAGGCAAACCGTACCGACTACCATAAAGGCAGTCAGAATCAATGAAATATGCTGTCGACGCAGATAAAACCAGACACGAAGAAGCGTTTCAAACGTTTTTTGAGGACGCTGCACTTCACTATAAGATTGCGCGTTTCCGATGCGCCCCATAAGGGGTTGCACCGGCGTTGACTGGTGTTTTTCCTGAAAATTAGTTGCCACTATACGTTAATACTCCATTTTCGGTCTGTGAATCATAAATCTCCCGGTATACTTCGCATGCATCAAGAAGCTCAAAATGGGTTCCCTGAGCAATAATTTCACCGTTATCAAGAACAAGAATTTTGTCGGCATTCAACACTGAACTGATGCGTTGAGCAACAATAAACCTCGTTTGTTGAAAGCTGTTTCGTTCAAGTGCTTTCTGAATGAGCCCTTCTGTACGAACATCAACAGCGCTTGTACTGTCATCCAAAATCAGGACTGATGGCTGTAAAAGCAATGCTCGGGCAATTGCCAGGCGTTGCTTTTGACCTCCTGAAAGGTTCACACCACGTTGTCCCACAAGCGCTTCGTAGCCGTCAGGAAGATTGCGAATAAACTCATCAGCCTGAGCATTTTCAGCGGCAGTTGAAATTTTTTCGAATGACGCATCCGGCTCACCAAGACGAATATTATTTTTAATCGTTGTACTGAAAAGAATCGACTCCTGAAGAGCAATGCCTACATGACGACGTAGCTCTTCTTCTGGAATCTTGCGTACATCCACACCATCCAAAGTCACACGACCCTGACAGACATCATAAAAACGTGGAATAAGCTGCATCAGCGTCGACTTACCAGAACCCGTTGCGCCAAGAATAGCAACCGTTTGACCCGGCTCAGCTTCAAAGCTGATGTTCTTTAACACCAGATCTGGATTGGCTTGAGAATAATTAAAGCTCACGTTATCAAACACGACTTTCCCCAATGGCCTGGACGGCAACTGCATCTTTTGACCTGGTGAAGGTATCATCGGTTCACTTTCAAGGAGTTCAAGAACCCGCTTTGCCGATGCCTGGGCAGTTGAAATCTGGATAGTCAACGTGCTGAACATCATCAGGGTAATAACAGCCTGTCCGAGATAATTGATAAATGCTACCAACTCACCAACAAGCATTCCTGAGTTTTGAACCTGGCCTGCACCTAGCCATAAAGCAGCTACAACTCCAATATTCAAGGTCAACATCATTACCGGCGTAGTCCTTGAACTCATCCGAACAGCATCCGTCATCCGCTGAACAAGTATATTGTTCGCAAAGGCAAAACGGGCTGATTCGTATTCGGTGCGAGCGAATGCCTTTACAACACGAACTCCAGCAAGATTCTCCTGCATCACGGTGTTTACTCCATCCAGCCCTTCCTGTACCTGGCGATAGAGTGGAAACGTCTTACGGATGATCATTATCAGCGCTATAGTCAACGCGGGCAATATGATTATAAAAATCAACCCAAGCCTCGGGCTGATTACAGCTGCCATCACCAGACTTCCCAGCATGAGAAGAGGCATGCGCACCATGCCTCTCATCATCATCATAACCATCTCTTGAATCTTGTTAACATCGCTGCTCAAACGGGTAATAAGCGCTCCGGTTTCAAGCTTGTCGAGATTCCCGAACGAGAGAGATTGGACCTTGCGAAACAGTGCTACTCGAAGATCTCCACCAAGCCCATACGCTGCACGAACGGCAAAATATCCACAACCCAAACCGCTAAGTCCCGCAAGAGCCATAAAACAGAGCATTAAAGAGGCGGTACCTAAAACCACCTGAGTATCAGAGCGAGCAACACCATAATCAATAATGCGTTGTATCAAACGCGGCTGCATCAAGTCGAGCACAACTTCGCACAACATCAACACTGGCGCCATAACGGCAAACCGCCAATGCGGCCTCAAGAATTGAAATAATTTCAGTAAGGCTTGCATGAACTCTTCTTTGATTTAAGAATAAATTTTCCATAAATACCGGCTTCGTAAGGTTTGTGCACTCTTCTATTATTTTTTGTACTGAGGGTTGAAGTCATTCGTATAAATATCGGAAGGCTTAATTTGACCTGCCTTCAACAGTCCATCCTCAGTAAACCTGTCAATCCAAAACTGAATATCCCTGTCGGCAATAAATTGATTTTCCGGTGACCACCGAGGGCCTCGATAATACTTTGCCAAAGAGGGATTTCCGCCTTTTGCTTTAGAAATGTCAGCATAGACCTTACGCACCCGATCAGGATTTTTCTGATACTCTTTCCATACAATGTGCCGAGCTCCATCAACAGCTCTTAAATAGCGCCTTACTGCATCTGGATGATCTTTAATGAACTTTTCCGAAAAGCCTTCGCAAGTGGTCAGCAAACTTAGATTACCTCGAGTCTCGAAACTGCTGGTACCAGGAATCCTTCTCACGCTTCCGTGTTCAACAGTGCGTTCGAATTGGGTGCCACCACTGGTGGTCCATGCAATAGCGTCAACCTGTCGAGTACGGAGAACCTGCTCCTGATTTTCAGCAGGCACAACAACCAGCTCCACCTGATTGACTGTCAGACCGTTCTGCTTAAGAAAAGCTCTGATAATAAAATCGGCCTCGGCACCGAGCACATTAACCGCGATCTTTTTGCCAGTCAGATCTTTAATGGTATGGATGTTACTATCGTCTAAAACCAGCAATCCAGAATGTTGGGGTTCCTCAGTCACAGAACCGGGCAGCAGCAGTTTAACCTTGGCTCCTTTGCTGACAGCATTTACCCAGATGGCAACCGAGCCTCCAGCGACATCAATGTTATTTGCCAGTAACGCTTGCATTGTTACCGTACCGCCTCCTGCCCCCTGAATTGTGACAGGAGAAAGGACAACATTCTCTTCTTTAAGGACATCCCTGCCTGTCAGTGTTTTCGCCAACTCATAGTCATTGGGAATTGTGGAATCAGGTACCCTTATCGAAAAAACAGTAGCACTATGCTGCGACTTCTGAAAGAAGAACCATCCCAAAGAACCAACAACAAGAAGTGCGGCGACAATGGTTACAATTTTTACGTTTTTCATGACACTCTCTTCGGCTTGTTAACACATCATCATTACTATTCCTTTTTATACAATGGATTAAATTCATTTGTATAAATATCGGAAGGCTTGATTTGACCTGGCTTCAACAGTCCATCCTCACAAAATCGATCAATCCACCACTGAAGATCTTTGTCAGCTATAAACGGGAATTTTGGCGACCAGTTTGAAGCTTCATAGTACCTGGACATTCGTGGATTACTTCCCTTCTCCCTCGCTATCTCCTCATACGCTTTCCTGACCCGAGCAGGATCTTTATGAAACTCGTCATACAAAATCCGACGTGACGTGTCATATGCTCTGATATATTTTCTGACTACATCTGGATGTTTTTCGATGAAATAATTCCTGAAACCTATGCCATAGAGCACAGTCTCTCCCTTTGTATCGTAGTTTCTTGTACCAGGAATTTCACGAACGCCACCGTTTTCAACAGTTATATCAAAAAATAGGCCACCATTGGTTGTCCATGCGACAGCATCAACCTGCTTACTGCGGAGCATCTGCTCCTGATTTTCAGACGGCACAACAACCAGCTCAACCTGAGAAATTGAAAGGTTATTTTTTTTGAGATACTGGCGAATCACATAATCGGCCTCAGCACCCAAGACGTTGACAGCAATCCTTTTACCAATGAGATCATTAATGGTTCGAATTTTGCTTCCCTCCAAAACCAACAGACCACTATTGCCACTCTTGTTGTCTTTTGTAGACACAATAGTACCTAACAATGCTTTGATCTTGCCGCCACGGGCTATGATGTTTACCCACGCCGGCCAAGCCGAACCTGCAGTATCAACATTATTGGCCAAAAGGGCCTGAAGCGACACTGTCCCCCCGCCGCTCTGAACACTCTGAATCGGCTCCAGAATAACGCCTTGTTCTACAAGAATGTCCCGGCCTGTCAGCTTTTTCACAAGCTCCCACTGCGAGGGTGCTGTTGACTCAAGCACTCGAATGGCAACGGTCTCTGCCTTTGTGAGTACCTTGCTATAAACAAACCATAGTGTTAATACGAGGGCAAGTGCTACTGCCAGAATTTTGGAAAATGTATTCATGGAGGATCTCCAGCGAAAAAGCGAGACTGATAGAGAATCTTATTGAGTCAACTTATTTTTTGAAATAGGAATTGTATTCATTTGAATAAACCGATGATGGTAAAACCTGCCCCTGTTTCAGCTTCCCTTCCGACACAAGAATATCGATCCACCATTGAATATCTTTATCCTGAGCAAATGGATAATCAGGCGAAAAAATCGGGCGATAATAGTTAGCTAGTTTAGGGTTGCCCCCTTTTGCCGAAGTTAGCTCAGCATAAACTTTTTTCACGTTTTGTGGATCTTTCTGAAATGCATCCCAAATGATGCGTTTCGATTTTTCAACAACCGTGACAAAGTGTTTGACAATATCAGGATGCTTTTTTATAAAATCGTCCCTGAATCCACTTCCCATGGTTATGGTTTCGCCTCTAATATCATATCGCTTTGTTCCCGGAAGTTCCCTGAGCCCCCCCTGATTCATAGCAATTTCATAATCGAGACCTCCACCCATTGTCCATGCAGCAACATCAACCTGTCCACTTCTCAGGACCTGCTCGATCTGGGGGCCAGGCACAACAATGAGTTGCACAAGATCTATCGACAAACCATTTCGCCTGAGATACTCGCGAATCTCATAATCAGCTGAGGCGCCAAGAACATTCAGGGCAATTTTTTTACCTGCCAGATCTTTTACAGAATGGATGCTGCTTTTTTCCAAAACCACCAGACCATTTCCGGGATTACTTTTTGAGGTCGTCAGGCCTGTTGCCACAGCTTTAATTTTCCCGCCACGGGAAATGGCGTTTATCCACGCCGGCCAAGCTGAGCTGGCATAATCAACATTGTTCGCAAGAAGCGATTGAATGGATATGGTTCCACCAGAACTTTGCGCCAGGGATATGTTCTCAAGTTGAATTCCCTCTTCAGTTAAAATATTCCTTCCCGTCAATCTGCTTGCAAGCTCCCAATCGGAAGGGGCTGAAGAGTCGAGAATACGAATAGTCACTTTGCCTTCTGATTTTTCACCTTGTACTGAGAAATAATATTCCACAAAGCTTATGACTATGGCAAAGAGAGCTATAAAGAGAATTTTTGTGCGATTAGGCATAGCTATTGTTATCCAAGAATTGAACTTCCTGTCTCACCTTTCCATGATGTTGTTTTCTTTTCAAACCAGACCAAAAGATAGTTTACCACCAGCCCCAAAACGGCCAGAGTCAGAATCCCGGCATACATCTCCGGCACAAGAAAATTGAACTGGACATCAAAGTGGTATGCAAACAATACTGATTTTGCGAAGATGCTCAAAGAGGACGTAGATGTCCGCATCTATTTGAAGAAGAAGTTAAAGAATGCATCTGTTAGCAAAGTGGTAATCGAGC
>CAINOC010000035.1 GCA_903851385.1 uncultured Chlorobiaceae bacterium
CCGCTTTCTACAGAGTTTACTCCACTCGGAACCAGTCCAGTTGCAAATATTTCCCCATCCTTCAGAATCACGGATTTTGCTGCAAGCGAACCCACATCAACTCCAGCAAAAAAATTTCCACTTATCGACATCGCATTCTCCAATTGTTAAAGATTGTTACAAAAAGTGTCAAGAGAAATCAGGCTGCGCAATAAAAGGGCGAAATTACTCACATCGCCCCTTTTATGCTATGCTTTTATAAAAGAGCCGCACTCCACAACTCTTTATTTTTCCCAATAGTTTTGCAGACCAAGCTCTTTCAAAGCCGCTTCGGTATAACTTTTGTCAAACAAGGTATCAAGATTAAATTTCCTCCTGATAATGCTATGCGCTAAAGCAAAGTCCTCGATTTCAAGATATTTTTTCTCGACACCAGCTGTGATCTGGGGGTTATATTTCTTTTTCAGATCCTGATCAGCGATATCATCTTTCGAGTTTTTATATGAAGAGCCTGTTTTAAGACCTAAAATCAGCTGCTTCTCCCGATTCTGCTCCTGAGAGGCCCAATACTGCCCTTTTATGAATACCTTGACCACTCTCTTGGTAATCTCAGGATACTTTTTGGCGAAACTCTCTGAAACAAGCAGACCACCAGGGCTTGATTGATATTTGACGTCTTTACGAGTGTCATAGAGCAATTTTGCTATCCCCTGATCTACGACTGGACGATCAGCACTGCTGGCGATAGCATCAACACCATTGGTTGCCAAAGCATTATTAGCATCACCAGCGTTCAAATTCACCAGCTTTACGTCTTTCTCCGTCAAGCCAACCCCGTCAAGAATCCTGTCGAGACCGAGATGAATATAGGTGCCTTTATTAACACCGATTCTCTTCCCTTTAAGATCTTTCAGCGTTTTAATGCCTGACGCCGGATTGACCTGGATATACGTATTGTTTCCCTGTCCAGTGGCAAGAATGTATTTAACCTTCAGACCACCAGACTTTCCAACGACAACAACCAGATCACCAACGTTACCGAAATCATCCAGACCTGAGGCAATGGCTTCATTAACGGCCGGTCCGGCACCGGTGAAGTAGGACAGTTCAATCTTTATCCCATCTTTTGCAAACTCCTTTTCCAGCAGGCCGTACTCATTGATATACCCTAACGGACCTCCTGTATAGGGCTTTCCAAAAGCATTGCCAACCAAGCCAAACCGTATGACGCTTGGTTTATCGGCAGCTTGAACTGAAACGCTCATAAACAGCAGGCTCACTATTGGTAAAAGCTTTATCCAATGTTTCATTTTTTTCCCTTTTAAGTTTTTTTTCAATTAATTAGAATCCATACTGGAATTGCAGTATGAAATCATTCTCTTTTAAGTTTGTGAGTTTATTGTCACTTACGGTATAGTTCAGCTGGAGTTTCGTTGTTTGAGCAAAGAAAAAGTTGAACCCGGCGGTAAGTACTGTGGTTTCATTACCTGCCACTGCCGTATTAGGATCCCAATGATCAAAACGAACAAACGGCTGGTAGGTCTTAGGCCACCAGTCGTCTGAACGAGACTGGGAGCGATAATCTTTTTGAAACTGCTCACCCCATTCATAGAACAGAGTCAGGGTATATCCACTGCTTTGGGTTGTTGTCGTAAGAGCTGTAGCATAAGCGTTTTTCGCGGAAAGAGCCTGTTCATCTCTGCCTACAGCATATTCTGCAGTAAACCCTATAGGGGAGGCAACATACGAGATATCACCACCGTAGCGTACCTTTGAGGCTTTACCGCTCCCACCAGAGATAAATTGTGAGGGATTATTTATCACGGCAAGATCTTGTTTGCCGGTGGAGAATGAGCTACCAATGGTCAAACCGCGAAAGTCAGAATTATATTCAACCGGTGCATTGAAATTTATCCTAGCCGCGAAGTCCTTACTTCTATTGTTCTCAAGCTGGTTTGGACCTGTACCGTTAAAAACACCCAAAGCATATTCTATCGTTGGAGTACGAAGATTGTATCCCAGATCAACGATAGGAAAAAGATCACCCTTGAGCTGCAAACCTATATCCCTTGCGGAGAGGTTAAGCCCGGTGGGACCGGAGAATGTAGCAAGATTGATCGCGGGCTGTTTGTCTTCAGTTGCCTGAGGCTCAACACCAAAAGGCCTTTTCTGTTGACCAAGCTGGATATACAAATAAGGCTGATCAATACTCAAAGAAGGCAAAATAGAATACCGAAGATATGCATCAGTTGGCTGGAAAGTAGCAGCAGTAACTGTCATGGCATAGGTATTGGTTCCAGTCACGGTTTTAGTCGGATTAACACTCCCTGCGGCAGAGAGGCCTACGGCATAATCAATATTTTTACCCTCTTCATAATCTTTTTTCAAATTTCCCGAAAGAGAAAGAATCGCAGAATTGAAACTAAAACCAGGAGTGATGTTATATGGTGACGTATTCTGCCATGTTGTTGCCGAATAACGATTCTGAAGGGTCCCTGATATCAACAGTGCACGGTTGCTATTGGCAATCGTTCTGGTAAGCTGTCGAGTCAACTGATCACTCAAAACAGCTATCTCAGACCTGACTCCTTGAAGCTCGGATCTCGTTATCGGTGTCTCGTCCTCTTTCGTCGAAGCGGTGTTCGCAGGGGGCTCAGTCTCGACGGCATCACCAGACACTGTCACTTCCGGCGCGTCCACTTCTGGTATCGGAGCTGCATAGAGATTGGCATTTCCAATCAGCAGCCCTCCGAGAACAAGCATTGTCAATTTTATTTTACTCATACTTCTTCCTTAACATTGTTCTAATTAATAGATCTCTTTAAAAAAACGGAAAATAAAAAGCCGACTCTTTGACATAAAAATCGGCTTACTTATACCCTTGCTTATTTAATCAAGGATTATTTTTTGGCATATGATTTTATGTAATGATTTTGCGTTCTACAACAACACATATCTATAATGAAAGAGATTTTCATATTAAGCCATATTGAATTTTTCAGAAAAAACCAGAACTATATTATTCAAAACAAAAAGAAAACTTTAGTTGACTTTATATACTATTTCAGCAATAATGTCAACCAATTTCAAGCCTTTAAATATCAATAATATTTAAAACTTTGCCAATCCCTTTTTAACGGCATATTAAGTACCATAAATAGGTTAGCTGAGGCGTTGTATTTTTTAAAGAAAATAAACTCAGATATCAATAAAAATACCTTCTATTTGCATCTATTAACACCTTACCACCCCGATTTACTTTCGAGATATTATATTACTGAAAATATTAATACAGTACCAGGGTAACAGAAGAGAGATGAACTGAATATAAACGATATCGGAAAACCCAATCAATGGGTCTTCCGATTATTTTGTCTGAATGGTTATTTGTTTATGCGGCTTCTTCTTCTACAATTTCCGACTTGATCTTGATCATCTCGACAAATGCCTCAACCCTGGTTTTCATTGCTTCATAATCGGATCCTGCATACTCCGTGTGAATTTCCAAGAGTGGGATACCGGACTTGGCAAGAACGTTTTTAGTCTCCTTCGCCTTAAAGGTGAAGGGATCACAATAGCGAAGCGTGTGATATATGACGCCATGGGCCTTAGACTGGCTCAATAACTCGTGAAGCTTTTTCAAACGACGGTCGCTTTCCAAATCAAGGTATGGCAATGCGGCATGAGGTGTTCTATTCAAATAGGCAAGAGCAACACCTGCAGGTGAAATCTCTTTGATATCCAGGTCAATATGCGGAAGAATCCCGGACCAAAGATCGTCTCCAACAATCCGTCCCCCAACAGAGTTTATTATGCTGATTAATTTTCGATCGCCTCGAGGAATGAGGCTGCCTGATATAAAAATCCGGCTATCGCCGTCAGCTTCAATAACAGGATTTTGCTGAAGCTCAGTCAACTCAACCAAAGTCTGCTGCAGCAGAGTGAGGTACTCCTTCTTATCAAGAAGATCTCCGGCCTGTATAAGATCGTAAACTTCTTCCCATGAGATTACATTATCCTTGGCAGCCTGAAAGATGTAGATGCTTTTCAGGGTTTTACGAATGTCGTTATATAATGCCACTGACTCAGCGAGAACAGCAGTATCAAGAGAGCTCCCTGCACGTTCTTCGAGCAGACGTGTAAATTCATTTGCTTCATGAACGAAGTATGTTTTGGCATCGTCTTCTGCAAAGTTGCGTGGAACGGCTAGAACGACTACATCTTTTTTAAAAAAGTACTCAATCACTTCAGCAGCACGGAAATTCTGCAAGCATGTCGCATCGAAAGCCAAGATGTCAGTTTGCTGAATATATGGGTCTTCATTTTCAGCAAAAGCTCCTACGATTTCACGAATGAACACACAGGTCTTGCTTGAGGCGTATCTTGCACCAACTTCTACAAGTCTGTCATCTCCACCAATAGCAATTCTTACCGGAATAAACCCCAGAGCGTGTATTATCTCCTCAGGAACATTATAACCCGTCCAACCCACTACTTTTTGACCATTTTTGCGAGCTTGACTCAATTCTTCAGGACGTTCCGCAAGGCGTTTTCTAATAATTTCCAGTGTCTGTATAGACATAATTCAGCTCCTCTCTATTTTGATTACTAGTGATATTTTAATCTTATAGCATTTCAATGAAAGCATTGACACGATTCTGCTCCTGCTCATCCCGCAATCCGTGAAGATCGCGTTCATGAATGTAGGTCGGTATACCAGTCTCACGTTTGATGAAGTCCACTATTGGCCGTGATATCGCTGCCTGTGTATTGCAACCCCAGTTATGAATAAAAATAACGCCGTCTGCCCTGGATTTTTTGATCTGCTCAATCGTCCATTGCGCTCTTTTTTCTATACTTTGTTCATATGGGTATTCAAGAGTGGCTTTTGCAAGGTTGTAATACGGATCACCCTCTTCTTCAACCAGTTTAGTGCAATGGCTCCATTGATCATCCTTACCTACCACAATTGCACCAGCATCCTCACTTCGCGATTCGTTTATTCCGACACAAGAGCCAAGAATGAATAATCTTTTTGGATTATCAGTGACGGCATGTCCTTTGACTCCATTTTTCACCCGCTCGGCAATAATTTTTTTTGCCTCTTTGAGAACACTTAAGGATGCCTGAACGTCGCCATGCATATCCAGATTGGCGAGTGAAACAAGAGAGCCTCTATCGTCACTGTTTGTTGGAGGTATATCTGTTGACCACCACAAATCTGCGAGTTCAGTGCCCAGCTTTCGCCCTTCGTTATGCAACTTTATTGCCCTCCACAAGTCATCTTCAGTGGTTGTTTTTCCTCTCGCTTCGTCCAATGTTTTAACTAATTTTCTCAGATTCCGGGCAAAATACTCTATAGCCCATGGCTTATCAGCCTGATGCCGCATAGGGTAATCAATGTTAATCAGCTTAACATCTTTATTCGGGCCATGGCGGTGAGCTTCAACTCCATAGGATACATCTGAACAGCGGAGCACCGTGTAAGGAGCAACAACGTCGATCGGTAAATCTCCGACCTGAACATGCTCATACCCACCTGTTTGACAAGCTTCAAAACTCATGTCGTGAAACGCACTTTCTTTCGATTGCTTGCGCCTCAGAACAGATTTATAAATATCATTACCATGCTCCCGACCGTGGTACCATTGACCAACGAGAAAAGGCCTGAGTGCAATAGTGTCCGCAGCAGTATAAGGGTCGACTGCCTGCCCGCCCTGAATAAAAGCAATGGTTTTTCCATTCTCTTTTGCCTTCTCCATGCGAGCACTAAACGTCAGACTTAAATAGTGGGTCTTCAAGGAAGTAGGCAATGCTTCATCCCTGCTATCACGATTACCCTGCGAAAGATTAATTTCATAGGTACCGGGATATTTCACAGGACCTTCGACGGTCAAATAGTCCCAAATTTCTTCGGGGGTTACAACACTCCCGTCGTTAAAGGTAATGTTGTCACTCTCCAGAAACTTTTCCTTATTTTCTTCTGAATATCTGAACAGTTGCTTACTCATATCCGCGTCCCTCCCTGATAGATGTTTTTTTCATTTTAAATTTCACTCTTATAGCATTTCAATGAAAGCATTGACGCGATTCTGCTCCTGCTCGTCACGCAATCCGTGAAGATCGCGTTCGTGGATATAGGTCGGTATCCCAGTCTCACGTTTGATGATGTCAACTATTGGCCTGGAGATAGCCGCCTGTGTATTGCAGCCCCAGTTATGAATAAAAATAACACCGTCTGCCCTGGATTTTCTGATCTGCTCAATTGTCCATTGCGCTCTTTTTTCTATACCTTGCTCATATGGATATTCAAGAGTGGTTTTGGCGAGGTTGTAATATGGGTCACCCTCTTCTTCCACCAGCGAGGAGCAATGACTCCACTGATCATCCCGACCAACAACAATCGCTCCGGCATCTTCACTTCTTGAACCGTTTATGCCAACACAAGATCCAAGAATGAACAGCCTTTTGGGATTATCGATAACGGCATGTCCTTTAACTCCATTCTTTACACGTTCAGCAATATATTTTTTAGCCTCCTTGAGGACGCTTAAAGAGGCTTGAACATCCCCATGAGTCTCCAGATTTCCGAGTGAAACCAGTGAAGCTCTGTCATCGCTGTTTGTAGGCGGAATATCTGCAGACCACCATAATTCTGCCAATTCAGTGCCGAGTCTTCGCCCTTCGTTATGCAATTTTATTGCTCGTAACAAGTCATCTTCAGTGGTGGTTCTGCCAGTAACTTCATCCAGTGTTTTGACCAATCTGCGTAGATTCTGAGCAAAATACTCTATAGCCCATGGTTTGTCAGCCTGATTTCGAAGGGGAAAGTCAACGTTCAACAATTTTACGTCTTTGTTGGGGCCGTGACGGTGTGCCTCAACGCCATAGGAAACATCTGAACAACGAAGAACCGTATAGGGAGCAATGACGTCAATTCGCAAATTACCGGCTTGAACATGCTCATACCCGCCTGTTTGACAGGCTTCAAAACTCATATCGTGAAAAGCTTTCTCTTTCGATTTTTTCCGTCTTAAATTTTCTTTATTAATATCGTTTCCGTACTCAAGTCCGTTGTTCCATTGGTTAACAAGACCAGGCCTCAGTGCAATTGTATCTGCGGCGGTATAGGGATCAACCGCTTGTCCGCCTTGAATAAAGGCAATGCTTTTGCCTTTGTCTTTTGCACTCTCCATCCGCGCACTAAAGGTAAGACCAAGATACCTGGTCTTGAGTGAGGTAGGCAATGTCTCATCCCTGCTGCCACGATTACCTTGATAGAGATTAACTTCAAAGGCACTGGGGTATTTCACTGGACCTTCGACAGTTAAATAGTGCCAAATCTCTTCTGGTGTAACAACGCTCCCATCATTAAACGTTATGTTGTCACTATTAAGAAACATTTCCTTGTTCGCTTCTGAATATCTGAATAATTGCTTACCCATAAGTGTATCTCTCTATGAAGAGTGTGTTTATAAATGCGGGTCATAAATCATACCGCTTCATGTCGACAACAGGCCATTTATAGCTAAAGAAGGGCTCTTAGATTACGCCCATAGCCCTTCCTTTTTAGAGAAGTTGCGTGCAATAACAGCTGCGCCGAGAGCGCCGATAAGCTGTGGATCAATTTCCGGTTTAACAATAGTGACTTTCAATGCCTGTTCAATCGCAGTTTTCATACCACTGTTCTTGGCTACCCC